>JBAYNQ010000128.1:0-4387 GCA_041678705.1 Candidatus Omnitrophota bacterium | reverse complement strand
GCATTACCACCATATATTGTGCATAAATGAAAAAAGCTAACAAAACCAGGCAAACACGTTGAATCAGCTGGATTGACTAAAAAACAGAAAAACCAAAAAACATAAAAACGTAAAAACTGAGAACGAAAGAACTGAAAGATAGAAAACCGAAAGGCTAAGAAACTGGAAAACGGGAAACTAAAAGATCGATTTAAACAATCTATTTCTATGTATTTCCATATATCTCTATTGTATTTCTATAGGAATGTTTGGGATTTTTGTTTTTCTGGTGTTCTGGTGATCGGTGCTCTTAGGTAGCTTACAACTGTTTTTATTTGGACTTATAATATTATGCCTTACATTCTTAATACTCCTAAAGACATAGAGCAGATGCTCAAAGTAATCGGGGTAAGCTCTGTTGAAGAGCTTTATCAGGATATTCCTTCTTCTATTAGGCTGAAGGGCTCTCTTTCCTTAAGGGAAGGCTTAAGTGAATTCGAAGTTAAGAAAGAAATCGAAGCGCTTTCCCGTAAAAATACGCCTTTAAGCAGGTTTAACTCATTTCTTGGAGCTGGATGTTATGATCATTATGTTCCGGCAGCAGTCGAAGCAATATTGGCTTCTTCAAGCTTTCTTACTGCCTATACTCCTTATCAAGCGGAATGTTCTCAAGGCTCTCTTGAAGCTATTTATGAGTATCAAAGTTTTATTTGTGATCTGACAGGTATGGATGTTTCTAACGCTTCTCTTTTTGACGGAGCTTCGGCTTTGGCTGAGGCGGCGTTAATGAGTTTGCGCATAACCGGTAGAAAGAAAATACTTATTCATGGATTGCATCCTGAATACCGCAAGACCCTGGACACTTATCTTTTGGGATTGGAATTTTCGGTTGAAGAAATACCTAGCGGTAGCGATGGTTTTATTGATAAAAAAGCCTTAGAAGAAAGTTTAAATGACGAGGTTGCTTGTTTTGCTTTTGCCAGTCCTAATTTCTTCGGGTTGATAGAAGATGCCCAAAGTTTTACTCCAAACCTTAAAAGTAAAGGCGTTCTGGGAGTCATGGTAGCCAATCCGTTGTCTTTAGCGATGCTTAATCCACCGGCTTTATTCGGTATTGATATCGTTTGCGGAGACGGCCAGGCTCTGGGAGGCAGGCTTAATTTTGGCGGCCCGGCTTTTGGTTTACTGGCGTCAAAGGGCCAGTATTTACGCCATATGCCGGGAAGGATAATCGGAAAAACTCACGATAAAGACGGCAGCCCCGCGTATTGCCTGACTCTTCAAACACGGGAACAACACATCAGGCGGCAAAAAGCTACTAGTAATATCTGTTCAAACCACTCTTTAAACGCCATTGGCGCCGCGATATATTTATCTTTAATGGGCGAAAAGGGGTTACGGTCGGTTTCATTGATGAGCTTTGATAATGCTCAGTATCTTTATCAGCGCTTAAAGGAAATCAGAGGCATAAAACTTCCTTACGGCAGGAGATTTTTTAACGAATTTGTCTGGGAAGTTGAAGAGGCAGCTTCGGTTATGGAAAAGTTACGCAACAAAAATATAATAGCGGGGTATTACCTGGGTAATGATTTTCCTGAATTTAAAAACAGGATTTTAAGCTGCTGCACAGAAACAAAAAGTAAAGACGATATTGATAATTTTATACAGGAATTAGCCGAGGTCCTTCATGGCTGAAGATAAAAAAAACACTGTAGAGAAAATCTTGGATAAAACAGGTTATGTTGCTTCAAGCGGAGTGCCTTCCGTGAATCCGGAAAACATCTTTCCCGGAAGTTTTCTTAGAAAAAAAATTCCTATCACTGATTCAGGGGAGCTGGAGGTCGTCAGGCACTACGCATGTCTTTCTCGAAATAACTTTTCTCTCGAGGCAAACTTCTATCCCCTTGGTTCTTGCACCATGAAGTATAATCCTAAAATAAACGACTACCTTGCTGGCTTGGAGGGCTTCTGCGGTATACATCCTTACCAGGACCAAAGAGATATTCAGGGCGCTCTAAAGCTTTTGTATAATTTACAGCAAGCTTTGTGTGAGATTACGGGTATGAAAAGTTTTAGCCTTGAGCCTTCAAGCGGAGCCCAGGGTGAATTTACCGGAATTTCGATAATCCGTAAATACCACCAGGTTAAAGGAAATAAGAAGACAAAAATAATAGTGCCTGATTCAGCACACGGCACAAATCCTGCTACTGCAAGTATGTGCGGATTTAATACTGTCACTGTGGAAAGTGATTCCCGCGGGCTTATCGATATTAATAAATTGGAACAGCTCCTAGATGATGATGTGGCGGCAGTTATGCTGACTAATCCTAATACTCTGGGATTATTTGAGAAAAATATTTTAGAAATCAGCCGGCTCATCCATTCCAGAGGAGGGCTTCTTTATTATGACGGCGCAAATTTTAATCCTCTCTTGGGGATAACTAAACCTTCGCTTATGGGTTTTGATGTGGTCCATCTTAATCTGCATAAAACATTTTCTACTCCTCACGGTACCGGCGGCCCGGGAGCAGGAGCTCTAGGGGTAGTAGAGGAATTAACAGGCTTTCTACCGGTTCCCGTAGCTGCCAAAAAAGACCAGTCTTTTTATTTCGATTATTCTTTAAAACACTCTATAGGAAGGGTGCGTAGCTTTTATGGAAATTTTTCTGTTTTAGTCAGAGCTTATGCTTATATTTTGCGTTTGGGAGCCCGGGGGTTATTGCGGGCGGCTCAAAATTCAGTCATCAATGCTAATTATCTAAGGGTTAAACTACAGTCATTGTATGAGGTAGCTTATCCTTTTATATGTATGCATGAAGTCGTTCTGAGTGCTCAAAGACAGAAAGAAAAAGGGGCTTCGGCACTGGATATTTCCAAGCGCCTGATAGACTATGGTATTCATCCTCCAACGATGTATTTTCCTTTAATTGTCAAAGAAGCCTTAATGGTTGAGCCCACTGAAACTGAAAGCAAAAAGACTCTGGATGATTTCATCCGGATTATGGCCGAAATCAATAATGAAATCGATACGGATATATCCAAAGTAAAAAACGCCCCGCTTAAGGCGGCAGTTAAAAGGGTTGATGAAGTGGCCGCCGCAAGATTTCCTGATTTAAGGCGTAAAGCCCAAAGTTCTTAGCCGGATCCTATGGGTAAGCAATGGCGTCTTATAATTGAAGATAAAAAGGACGGCTATTATAATATGGCCGTTGACGAGGCCTTGTTTTTTGGTTACTCAGTTCATAAAATTCCCACCTTAAGAATTTATGGCTGGGATAAGCCGTTCATCTCTCTTGGGTATAATCAGAACCCTGCCAAAGCTTTGAACTTTCCCATAAAAATTCCTATTGTCAGAAGAATGACCGGCGGTTCAGCTATCCTTCATGATAAAGAAATTACTTATAGCATCGTTTGCGGACCGCGTGACTTAGAATTAGCCGGTTCAGTCAAAGAATCTTACAGAAGGATTTGTTTTTTTCTTAAAATATTTTATCTTAAACTTGGCCTAAGAGCTGAATTTGCCCGGGATATTTCCGAGGTTAAAAAAAACTTGCTGCCGGCAAGCAGCCTCTGTTTCGCGGATTGCCAACGGTTTGATTTGGTGATAAATTCTAAGAAGATAGGAGGCAATGCTCAAAGAAGGAGAAGAAACAATATCTTCCAGCATGGCAGCATTCCTCAGAAAATAGATTTTTCTTTATTATCTAACCTTGCATTTAACCGAGAAGACGTAAGCTCTAGGGCCGCAGGTTTAAATGATTTACTGAAACAAGAGGTTGATTTTTACCAACTCCAGACAATCCTGGCTGAAAGTTTCCGGGAAGCTTTCGGGGTGCAGCTTTTCCCGGAGAAGCTGTCCGGAAAGGAAAAGGAAATTACGGGTATTTTTTTAAGTCATAAATATACTTCTTCTAACTGGAACTATAAGAGGATTTTTAATGCTCCCAGCGGGATTTTAGGATAACTGGCAAAATAGCTGAAAACGTTTTTACCGGGGTTAAAACCGCGTTGATAAAGGCTTATAAATATGGTATAAAATAATAGGGGGCGTGCGGTTAAATGCAATTCAGAAATCTAGGGAATCCGAAAGCTATAACTTTGGTAGAGTTGATAATAGTTCTTGTTATCCTCGGAATAATTTTTGTTTTTGCTATCCCTTCCTACCAAAAATCCATCGAAAGAAGCCGGGCTAAAAATGCTGAGTTTAATCTTATAGCTATTTATAACGCTCAAAAGCGTTATAAATTAGATACAGGTGGATATTATAGCTGTTCTGCGGCGCCCTGCGATGTTCAAGATATCAAAGAAAATTTAGGAGTAGAAATAAGCGACCCTTACTTCATCTATGCTATTTCTGGCGGCGCAACTATTTTTACGGCGGAGGCTAAGCGCCTGGATGAGGGGGGTT
>JBAYNQ010000127.1:0-4461 GCA_041678705.1 Candidatus Omnitrophota bacterium | reverse complement strand
GCTTAAGGCTAATAAACTGAAAGATGGTTATGTTAGGTTGGTGGTTTCCAGAGGAGAAGGAGACCTTGGCCTTGATCCGAGAAAATGCAAAGGCAATGAGACCGTGGTGGTTATTGCTGACAAGATTAAGCTTTATTCTGCCCAGCTATACCAGAAAGGCATGGAAATAATTACCGTACCGACGGTGCGCAATATTCCTGAAGCGTTAAATCCCCAAATCAAATCTTTGAATTATCTTAATAATATTCTGGCTAAGATAGAGGCAATAAATTCAGGCTACGAGGAAGCGTTGATGCTTGATCATCTTGGTTATATTGCCGAATGTACAGGGGATAATATTTTCGGAGTCAAACACGGGCACCTGTATACTCCTCCTCAATGCATGGGGACTTTGCGGGGCATAACCAGGGATGCGGTTTTAGAGATTGCCCGCAAACTTAAAATACCAACGCACGAACATGTTCTGACCCGTCATGAGCTCTATATAAGCGATGAGTGCTTTTTAACAGGGACTGCCGCTGAGATAGTACCGGTAGTAAAAGTTGACGGCAGAAGTATCGGCCAGGCCAGCCCCGGCAGCGTTACTAAAAAAATAATGAGTGAGTTCCGCAAGGCCACGAAAACTCAAGGTGTAAGATACAAACTGTAACGGTTTTCGGTTTGCGGTGTTCGGCTTTCGCAATAAAGAATCATATCGCAAACCGATAACCTAAAACCGATAACCTAAAACCGATAACCGGAATTATGTTGTGCGATATATGCCATAAGAATAATGCCACTGTGCATTTGACGGAAATCATTGATGATAAGGTTGTTGAGATGCACATTTGCCAAAAGTGTGCTCAGTCAAAAACTGAAGAATTGAACAGCCAGCCTAATATAGTTGATTTTCTTGGGGGGTTGACTGGCTTAAGCAAAACCGAAGGTAATGAAAAGACTTTGAAATGCTCTGCCTGCGGCCTCAGCTACGCAGAATTTAAAAGCAAAGGCAGATTGGGCTGTGAACAATGCTATCTAACTTTTAAACAACAGCTTTTACCTTTGCTTAAAAAAATTCATGGTTCCTGCACGCATTACGGCAAAACTCCTATCGGCCAGAATAAATTAAATTCAGGCCAGGAATATTTAAAAGACTTACAAGCGCAGCTCAAGCGTGCTATAGAGCTTGAGGAATATGAAGACGCCGCCAAGCTTAGAGATAAAATAAAAACAATAAAGGAGGTATAGCAAGCTTTAAGTACGAAAAGCCGGTGAACTTACGGCTTACAACTTATAGCTTCTATCTAGATAATGTTTGAAGATTTTTTAAATAATCAAAATAGCTGGCTTAATGGCCAGGGTCCTGAGGCAGGCATTGTGTTTTCTTCGCGTATCCGCCTGGCCCGCAATATTTCCGGCATTCCTTTTCCTTGCAGAGCCAATGACCCCCAGAAAAAAGAAGTTCTATCTGTCGCTAAAGAAACATTTTGCCGCATACAAGATATAGCAAATAGCTCTTTCGTAGAGATGGACAGTTTAGACAGCCTGGATAGGCATATATTGTTGGAAAGGCATCTGGTGGGGCCGGAGCATATGGCTTGTGGCCAAGGTAAAGCGGTCATAGTTTCAAAAGACGAGAGCACCTCTATTATGGTTAATGAAGAGGACCACTTTAGGATGCAAGTTATAGTTTCAGGATTCGATTTAGGAAAATGCTGGAATATTATTAACAATATTGATAACAATTTTAGCAAAGAAATGCCTTTTGCTTTTTCCTCAGATTTAGGTTATTTAACAGCCTGCCCTACTAATGTAGGGACAGGGATGAGAGCGTCTTGCATGATGCATCTACCGGCGTTGATATTTACGAAAAGAATAAACAAAATATTGGAGCTTTTAACCAGGATTTCTTTTGCAACCCGCGGACTTTTCGGAGAAGGGACTCAAGCCTTGGGAGATTTTTTCCAGATTTCCAACCAGGCCAGCCTAGGCCAATCCGAGGAAGAATTAATTGATAATCTGATGGGGGTGGTAAACCAGGTAAAAGGCCAGGAAATTGACGCCAGAGATATTTTAATGAAAAAATATAAGCATAATCTGGAAGATAGTGTCTGGCGGGCCCTGGGAATTCTACGCAATTGCCGCCTGATCAATAGCAAAGAGGCCCTCAGCCATCTTTCAGTCTTGTCTTTAGGGTTAGATTTAGGTATAATTAATAATAAAGATGTGTCGCATTGCAGCCGGCCAAGACAGTTAATAAATAGCTTATTTATAGAGATTCAACCGGCTCATCTTCAGAAAATCGAAGCTAAATCTTTAAAGGAAAAAGAGCGGGATAGTATCAGGGCGTATATCTTAAGAGAGAAATTAAGTAAAGAATAAAGGCGGATTGGCGCGGATAAACGCGCAGGATATAAGTTTGCGTAAATATCCACGGTTATCCGTATCTACATAAGGAGGGACACAATCAATGTTTAATCGATTTACAGAGAGAGCGCGAAAAGTTTTAGTGTTAGCGAAAGAAGAAGCACGAAGATTTAACCATGATTATATAGGGACTGAGCATATACTGTTGGGCCTTATAAGGGAAGGCGAAGGCGTGGCTTGTGCTGTGCTGCAGAATTTAGGTGCAGACCTTGAGCGTCTCAGGATAGAAATCGAGAAGTTAGTTTCAACCGGCAGTGTTGCTTCTGTCTTGGGGGATATACCTTTTACTCCCAGAGCCAAGAAGGCCCTGGAGCTGGCGGCTGAGGAAGCCCGCAGCCTTAGCCATAATTATATAGGCACAGAACACATTCTTCTGGGGTTGCTCAGAGAAGAAGAAGGTATCGCTTCGCAAGTTCTTTTTTCTTTAGGCGTAGATTTACGCAAAGTTAAAAATGAAATCACGGCTCTTCTGGGAGGAGGCACTCATACACACGCCTCTGGCAATCAGACGACATCAAAAACCCCGGCTTTGGATTCTTTTGGTAGGGATTTAACAAAGTTGACTAAAGAAGGTAAACTCGACCCGGTTATAGGCCGTCAAGCAGAGATTGAAAGAGTAATCCAAATTTTATCTCGGCGCACAAAAAACAACCCTGTTTTACTGGGCGAAGCTGGAGTCGGAAAGACAGCTATAGTAGAAGGCCTTGCGCAAAATATTATAAAGGGAGATGTGCCTGAAGTATTGCGCAACAAACGGATAGTGGTCCTGGATTTGGCGCTTATGATAGCCGGAACCAAATACCGGGGGCAATTTGAAGAGAGAATAAAAGCGGTCATGGAAGAAATAAAAAGGTCTAAGGATGTTATCATTTTTATTGATGAGTTACATACTTTGGTCGGGGCGGGAGCAGCTGAGGGGGCGATTGATGCTTCTAATATTCTAAAGCCGGCTCTCTCACGTGGAGAAATCCAATGCATAGGCGCTACTACTTTGGACGAATATAGAAAACATATAGAAAAAGACGCAGCGCTAGAAAGAAGGTTTCAGGCTATTTATGTTGAGGCTAGTACGGTCGAGGAAACGGTTAAGATTTTAGAAGGCTTAAGAGATAAATATGAAGCTCATCACAGAGTGAAATTTACTGATGATTCTCTTGAAGCGGCAGCCAAGCTTTCAGATAGGTATGTTTCCGGAAGATTTCTTCCCGATAAAGCTATCGATTTGATTGATGAATCCGGGGCACGCTCGCGGCTGGTTGTTTTAACCGCGCCCAAAGAAATAAAAGAACTGGAAGAGAAAATTGCCGATATTGTCACGGAAAAAGAAGCCTTGATAAAGCAGCAGGATTTTGAAAGAGCAGCGCGGTTACGTGATGAGGAAAAGACTCTGCGTTTGAAATTGGAAGGCTTGCGCAGGGAATGGAGCAAGAAAAGAGACCAAATAACCCCTGAAGTTGGAGAAGAGGATATTGCCCGCTTAGTTTCGCAGATTACAGGCGTGCCTATATACCGGCTGGAAGAAAAAGAATCAGCAAAACTCTTAAAAATAGAAGAGGATTTGGACAAACGAGTTATAGGCCAGAACGAGGCTATAGAATCAATTGCCAGGTCGGTAAGACGGGCAAGAGCCGGAATAAAAGAACCCCGCAGGCCTATAGGCTCATTTATGTTTTTAGGCCCGACAGGAGTTGGAAAGACACTTTTAGCCAGGGCCTTGGCCGAATACATGTTTGGAAACGAAGAAGCCCTTATTCAGTTAGACATGAGTGAATATATGGAAAAGTTCAATATTTCCCGCCTCATCGGGGCCCCGCCTGGATATGTCGGGTATGAAGAGGGTGGCCAGTTAACTGAACGCGTCCGGCGCAGGCCGTATTCAGTAGTATTGCTGGATGAAATAGAGAAAGCTCATCCGGATGTGTTTAATCTGCTTTTGCAGATTTTGGAGGAAGGCCGGCTTACGGATAGTTATGGAAGAAGAGTCGACTTTCGCAATACCATTCTGATTATGACTTCAAATGTCGGCGCTGATATTATCCGCAAAAGAGGCTCTCT
>JBAYNQ010000126.1:0-4470 GCA_041678705.1 Candidatus Omnitrophota bacterium | reverse complement strand
TTCGAAATATTTTTCAATATGAGAAATATACTGAGCAATTTGCTTAGAAACCTGCTGGCGCAATTCCAGATTATTGCCGAGCTTTACTTCCACAACCATGAATCTGTATTGGCCGCCTTTAACCTGAGACAACGCTAACAAATCCATGCGCTTTCTTTGTAAGCCGGGATCCGTCACCTGGCGGTCTATAAAAATGATATCTTCACGAGACAGGTTATCCGTTATTAAGGACTGCTCAAAAGCGATTTCCTCACCATAATGAACCTTCTTTATATTAGCGCATAGCTTCTTTAAATATTTACTTTGGAAGAAAGCCCGAAGATGCTTATGCTGCACCGTGATCTGAAAATAATCCCGCCTTTTAACCGGCTTAAACCTTTTATCGCCCCGTATACCGGTTTCTGATAAGAATTTAGCGTGAACGAGTACCTCATAATTCCCTGACGGCTTAAAAACAACCTTTGCCAGACTGTTTCCCTTGTAATACAGATTAAAATAGCCATTACGCAGCGAGAGGTCTAATTCGCCATAGGACTGCCGAATAGTATCCGCTAAAAAACCAAAGTCCCGTATTAATCTTTGCAAATTACTATCAGAGAGATACCTTTTAATTATCATATGCTATACCCGTGTTAGAATATTATATATTTCATGAAAACTACGCGCTGTATCCAATATTGTTTTTTTAAACTCTGGCTTTTTTATTGATGGGTGATCTTTATAAAAATACCTGGTCCTTATCATAAACTGACCATTAAATCCTCTTTTGTTTGCCACGAGCTCTCTCATCATTTGGAGCCATTTAGAATTCTGCTTTATCCTTTGACTCCCCTTTACGGTATCCAGATCCATTTCCGTAAGTCCGTCAATAATTCCATCTCGTTGCCGCAGATAATGCCTGTGAACAAACTCCAAGTATACATTTGGAACTTTTTTGCGCAATACAAATAATTTGTCAACAAACGCATTAAAGGAATCATCTTGTTTGAATATCTTCCTTAGATTCATCCACCTGGCGCCAGCGTTATTTGGAATTGTTAACCCCATCCCCATATGCGTTTCTGCAAGCCAGAAAGTCAAATGTATATCTTTTGTAAAATTTTCATCTGCCCCAAGAAAAGACCACATGGTTCGGTGATATACAGTATAAGCATGAACGTCTTGCGAATAGGATTTTCGTTCATATCTCAGTTTCGGGTAGAACTGTAAAATATCCGGCTTAATCTCCTTGATTAAGTTCTTTATGATAACCTTTGCTTCTCTCGAATTAAATGCTCCGGAAGGATAGTCTATCCCTTGAAAACCAACTAAATCTTCTTTCATGGCTAAATACTCCTTTAATTGCATCCTGAAATATCCCTGAATACCATTCGATTCCGCTCCGCTTGTGGTTAATTCATATATTGCTCGCCATGGTATCCACGCAATATTCACATTTGGCATGTCTATACTCCCAATGGGAGACTCGTCATCAGGCGTTATAACGCATAAATACTTATGCTCATACCCTTTTATCCTTTTTGCATGAGCCAACAACTGGTTTCGTCTAACAGCATTCCTTCCTATCTTTACCTCAAAAACAATAGCGATATCTTCGTTAACAACTATCCATCCGTCAGGTATTCCTTCTATTTTCTCCCTGTCTCCCTGAATATCTCCGAGCGAAAAAGGCTCTTTTTGCGCACTAATTTTAATGTTAGCGGTCTTCCCAATATGTATATTCAGGTATCTATTAAGAAATCTCTTGAGAATATCGCTATTTTTGGCAAGAGTTTGCAAAAAAGCGTTTGTTACTCTATTTTCCTCAAGGTCGTATTGGTCGAATATATTATTGAGGTGGCTCTCTATCTTCATGATTTTTTTCGCTTAGCCCGTGCTTTTTTCAGCTCCGGCATTGTAAACTTCGTGTAATTATGCTCATCAATTAATTTTGCAAGAGTTCTGCTTGAATTGATCTTGCTATCAGCAAATCTTTTTTGCATATCCTTTAAGAAAGCGATGTAATCCTCGGCGTCGCCTTTCTTATAGCCATAAGCTTTTCTAATGTAGCTATCCCACATAACAAACACTTTAGGCAGCTTTAAATGCATTAACTTTGGAGCTCCTGTTGCCTCGATTCCCTTAAAATCTGCAAGTGATTTAAATATATGTTTTATATCATCTGCGTACTTATTTAAATTTATCGTCTTAAAATCCTCGTGTTGTATTTTCTGAAACGAATGGTTGAGCTTTTTGATTGTATCTGTAAAAGCATCCAGGTCAAAGTCTCTCATTACATATCTGAAACGCGCGAAATTCCATGTTGATAAAATAAACATAAAGGCCTCTATCTCGCAGCCTTTATCCATAAGCTTTTGGAACATAGGATAATAATCCCATCGCACTTCTTTCTCAGTAAAACCTGAAAGTTCCCTCTCGTCCGCCATTTTACCTCACCACTATCGTTACAGAAGAACTTCTGCCATAGTTAACCGCACAGGTAATAGTATGCTTTCCTTGTGCCATATTCCAGAAAAGCTTCTCACCTATGTAGCTTTTATTATAGAATTTGTTGTCTACAAACCAATAAAGATTTTCCGCGTCTTTGGAAGCATTTGCGAATAACGCTAACTTGTTCTCGCCATCAGGCACGCTTGTTGTGAAATACTCACACCTATGCGCTGGCGATACGATCATTGGTTTGTCTTTATCAAAAATTACTAATTTTTCACCATCATTCTGGGATTTCTCATGAAGCCTACATATCTGCGTATAACCATATTTCTTTATATGCAGGTCCTTCACTCGATTCTTACACTCATCCCCCACAGGCTCTCCGGTTTCAGCGCAGACATATCTTTCCCCGACAGTTGAAGGCATTTCATACCAAGACGCAGTTTTATTCGTATACAGCCAATCAAAGATCCTTATCGCGACAGGAGTCGCTGTCTCAACGCCCACTAAGATATTTGATGATCTGCCTGAAAAGTTGCCAAGCCAAACTCCAACTGTATATTCCGGATTGTAAGAAATAGTCCACGCGTCTTTATGATCATAGGATGTCCCTGTTTTCCAGGCCACTTTGGGGTGCGTGTTGTTGTTTCTGTATAATGCTATGGCTTTTAATCGGTCTGTGTCGCTTAATATGTTTGCCACAAGATAAGAAGCTGCTTCAGAGATAATCCTCTGTGAAGTCCCAGGGTCAGCTTTTTCAAGATACTTCACAGGCATATAAACACCCATTCTCGCAAGCGCCGCATAGGCATTAGCGAGCTCAAGCAGCTTAACCTCACAAGATCCGAGAGTTAGTGCAAGTCCATAATGCTCTGGCGCCTTATCTAACGTACTTATGCCTGCACGTTCAAGCAAAGAATAAAGGTTTCTGTAGCCTACCTCATCAAGCACCTCAACAGCGGGAATATTGAGTGAGTCCACTAAGGCTTCTTCAACCGTAACAGGACCTCTGTATTCTTTGTCATAATCAAGCGGCTTGTATCCAGCGTACTGGACGGGAATATCTGATAGCATCATCCTCGGGGTATATAGCCCTTTATCAAATGCTAAAGCGTAAGTAAAAGGTTTAAGGGTCGAACCGGGACATCTCCTGCTTAAAGCTCCGTTTATCTGTCCTGAATTATCCTTTGAGAAGAAATCAACAGAGCCTACGAGAGCTCTGATAGCGCCTGTCTTATTTTCAATAACAACTATCGCCCCATTAGTGACGCCATATGGCTTTAGTTCATTTATCTTATCTTCCAATGCCAATTGGACGAAATGCTGAATATTTGAATCCAGTGTGGTTATTATCTGGGGTTGATTGAATTTATTCTTAACAAAACGCGCGAAATGAGCTGCCTCAAAAGGAAACGGTTGATTACCAGCTACGACAGGTTCATTAATCTTTTTTCCATATTCTTCATCAGCTATATAGCCGTTCTTTAACATGCTTGAGAGAACCCTATCTCGCCTAGTTTCCGCGCGATCAGGATATCTATCCGGCCTAAGACAAGACGGTGATTGAGGAAGACCTGCTAAAAGGGCGCATTCAGAAAGGCTTAAGTCTTTGGGGTGTTTTTGAAAATATCTCAATGACGCGGCCTTTACTCCATGGATATTCCCACCATATGGCGCTATTTCAAAATAAAGCTTTAATATCTCATCTTTCGAATAACAGTTTTCAAGATGAATCGCATGGACAGCCTCAATTGCCTTACTAAGCATTGTGCGGTCTCTTCCCTCGATGAGTCGAATAACCTGCATGCTTAATGTCGAAGCGCCGGAAATAACACGTTTATTCACTATATTCAATTTGATAGCCCTGAGAACTGCTTCGATATCAATCCCCGGATGCTTAAAAAATCTTTTGTCTTCTATGGATAGCGTTGCTTTTACAAAATCAGAATTAATTTCATCCAATGCGACAGGCATAAGCCATAAATCTTTTTCTCCGGTGAATGACCGCAACATATTCCCATCTTTGTCATATACTGA
>JBAYNQ010000125.1:0-4510 GCA_041678705.1 Candidatus Omnitrophota bacterium | reverse complement strand
GGATTTAGGAAGAATCCGTTTTATAATTTATGATGATGATAATAATAAAATCGGTAGTATTGACCATGTTTATGAAGAAGGCAAGCCAAAGAATGAGATCTTATCAGTAGGTATATTTATAACTGACGAGGAAGCCTTGATCTTCGATGTATATAATAACAAGTTCTTTGGAGAAGTAAGAAGCCGTTACGGAATATTAGAGCAGATCTACAAAGGCCATCACGATATGTATAAAGGCGAGACTAAAAATGATACTAAAGATAAGCTCCTTGGTATTATAAAAAGGTTAAGGCCGGCAAGAGATGAAAAGATACTTGATGAATTCAACAAAGGATTCATCAGAGAGACAGTTGAAGAATTTGAAGCAAATACGTTTGAGTCTCATAGCGAAGTTCAGCTTGGCCGTTTAGAAATATCTACTTCAGCTCGCACTTATCGCTTGCAGAAGTTTTATTTATATATAGCTGACGGTAATGTAATCTACTATAAAGAAAATAAAGAAGAAATAGAAGAATTAAATGTTTACTTACGAATTCTTTCTACAAACAATGCTGATCAGGCATATTTTGCCGATGGTAACGGAAATTATTATAAAGAAAGTGAAAAAGATAACAAAAAATTAGAAATTGTTGAGTTTTCGGATATTGAAACTGAATTATTAAATGATAATACCGGTGCTATGAGCAGGTCTTGGTTAAGCACTCTTGAAATAGCTGAGGGAAAAATGAGAATTCTTTCTCAGAGACATGATGAGTTTTTAGGTAAAGACGGCGTTACCGGTGAATACAGGGTGATCAGCCAAGATAAACAAGAGCTAAGGAATGAGCAAGGAAGATTATTGGGTATGTGGGGTGTAGATGATAAAGGCAATGTTCCTGTTGGCGGGATGAAAACTTATCAGTTCTTTGGCGACGGATACTCTACATATGGCATACCTGATTTAACTATAACTACAATTGCAAATGGCCAGGACGCAGATGGCCAGGACAATGAAAGCTTGTATGGCGTTACTAAGACCACCGGAGTAGATGATCAAGGAACTGTTAAACATACAACTAAAGAAGGAATACTGCTTAGAATAGATGATGACGGAACAGCTAACTTTATATCAGCAGATTATACATATGATGAACTTAAAACTTTGGCCAGAGCACTTTCTACCACTAATATAATTGAGGCAGATCAATTACGCTTCTACTCTTTATTCACAAGACAAGAGGCAAATGATAATTTGGGCCATCTAGTAGTTACTAAATCTAGGTTTAAGGGTATAGGCGAGGATGGATTCGGCCAAGGTGATCCAGAGTATATTACTTTCTTTGATTTGACAAACGGTGACAACGGAAATGGTTCTGGCTTACCGCGTCAGGAAATTGGGACTACTCACTTGGGAATTGCTAAAGGAAGTTCGACTTATGAATACATAGCTGGTAATGAAAAATTTGAGGACTATGAAGGCAATACAGTAGCAGCTGAAACTAATGGCTTGCGCTTTATTGGAAATTATTTGGTTTATCAATCTGATGAACACAGAACACATTTTGAAGGAACTAGAGGTTATATCCTTCATTTAGACGGAAGGCCTTATGCCAATGTTGTTTTTCACAGTGATGCTCAAACACCTAAATGGCAGGTGGCTATGATCAATGCTACAGGATTTCCTTATTCGGTTTTAAAAGATGAAGTTTCATCTGATGTATATCAAGTAGCTCAAAGCCTTATTGGTAACGCAGAAAATTCACAGCCTTATATGCAAACTTTTAAGATCAAGTTCGATGACAGCACTTTTGCTTTATTCGCCAGATATGTAGATTTTAGTGTTGATAGCGGAGTGCAGGCATTACTTCCTGAAGAAAAAATTACAGTTAGTATCTATCAATATGGCGACCTGGTATGGCAGAGAAGAGAGTGGAGCCAGGAAGAAGATTTTGGAGGTATTGCCAAGCCTGAGCAAACCCCTGGATTCATCTGGTGGCTATATCATGACAAAATTAGAAATGGTGTATTCGGTATACCATTAAGGAGTTTTGAAGATGCCGCGGGAGTTGATTATAGCCCTGAGATTTTAAGAGATGATCAAGGTATAAGCATAGCTATCGCAGAAAATGGAAATATCGCTCTTGGCAATAAAATATTAGTCGAAGATTCTACAACTTCTGAAAAAGATAATAGCTCTTGGTGGCAGAGACGAGTAACTGAAATTAAAATTACAGGCAAGGCTTATTGGCCGATTATTGTTTTTCTTGCCTCTTTCGTTATTTTAATAGTAAGAATGTTAAGGCATGCTTTTGCTATTGGAAGAGTTAAAGACGGAGCTATAAGGGGCGCAGCCGGAAAACTGAATATCAACAGAGCTTCTGATAGAGAGCTGGTAGATGCCTTAGGCCGCGGCCAGGCAGATAAAATAAAAGCCTTGAGAAGAGAGAAAGGATTTTTGGATATAGATGATGTTAATAAAGCAGGTATTAATACCAATAAAATTACATTTGA
The DNA here is from genome assembly GCA_041678705.1 of Candidatus Omnitrophota bacterium. Taxonomy (GTDB): domain Bacteria; phylum Omnitrophota; class Gorgyraeia; order Duberdicusellales; family 4484-171; genus JAQUWY01. The sequence continues at coordinate 2,020 of JBAYNQ010000125.1, read as the reverse complement.
AAGCAGCTCAGTGGAAGATGACAAAGGCGAGTGGTTAGTCAAGAGAGTAGAAAACGGGAAAGCAAGATTAAATTTATTGTTAAAATTAATAAAAAAACCAGATACAGATATAAAGGTATTTAAAGATGCTGTTGCTGTTGCTACTGTTGTTGTTAATAGTAAAAAAGTACCTTTATTGCCGCATATGTCTTCAGGTGCTTATGCGCCGGCAGTATATGACTTAGTAATGAGAGCCTTAGAAGAAGGCTGGATTACTTTAGATGAGCTTGGGAAAATAGTTGAAGAGCTGCTTGCTTCTAACATGGATGCCCAGATGAACGCTCTTAATTTCTTGATTCCTTTAAAAATAGTTGAGAAGAAATTTGAGCCGATAATTGACAGATATATCAAAGAATATGACTCGATAAAAGCAATAAGAGACCGCTTGCCGGATTTAACCATTATGATGAAGCATCACATCTTTGATATGTTCACTAACAAGCTTCTTATCCATCCATATCATATCGTGCCATATCAAGATACTATTAAGCGAAAAGAAAAGGATGAGACTATAGAAGTACGTATTGATGATTGGAGAATTATTGAGCAAGATGAGATTAATAATGCAGCTTCAGAAGAATGGATTGGTAAAGATAAGAGCTTTGAAAATCCATATCGTTATGGTCTAAGATACTTAGTATTTGAAAAAATATATGGCCAGACTTGGAGCGCCAGCAAAGGCCTAGGAATGCTTATGAGCCGTTCACCGGTTATACGTTATGCCTTTAAGATGACCGAGCTTATACGTTGGCATTATCAGGTTGAGCTGGCTAAGAAGAGAGCCGATAAAACTGAAGACCAGAGAAAAGTGATTGAAGAAGCGGCTAAAGCAATGGATAGCTTTGTAAGTGATTTAGCATTTATCATTATGGCTCTTATCCAGTTTGAAGCCAATGAACACGATGAATTTAGGGCTAAGAATATCAAGCCATTTGGAAACAGAAGTATATCAGATGTGCTTCAGCAGGAAGATATCGATGATTTATTCAGGTATGTAGAAGAGCCATTTACGGAACTAGGCTTTCTTTCCGGCCCTGAAACCAAAGAAGAGCGCACCGTTCTTGATTTAGATACAGTAGATATCAAAACATTTTTAAAGAGGATTAAAGAAGTCCGGGGAGAGATGGAAGGCAGCAAGAATGATAAGCTGGCAATAGCCAAAGTCATGAAAGAAGTCTCTGACAGGAAAGTAAGAACAAATGAAGGTGAATATGTTATTTGGAGAACTGGCTGGAAATCATTTATAAGGCTTTTAAGGAATACTATCAATAGCTTAATAGTGCAGCCGATATTAAGAGATAAATTATCTATAATCGCTCCGCTTATTATCATTAGTGTAGTTGGTTATTTGGCTTATGGCCTGGTAGCTGCCTTAGCGGCAGTAGCCATAAGCTTTGCTGCTTACAAGTTTTTAGATAAAAAGCGCATAGCTTCTTCAGAATCTTCAAGTGCGACAAGTGCGCCGGCTACTATCGGAGACCTGCAGACTAGAAGAGGCCAGGCTGCCTGGAGAACAATAAACGTAGCCATGGTTCTTTATAACACCCTTCTATTGGCGACGATAATCTATCTTGCTTATTTGAAGTTAACAGTATTCGGTATACCGATGGCTTTAGGAACAGCTGTTATTGGCGGAATAGTTTGGTTATTATTGCTTCCTTTAACTTGGTTTTCGTTCCGAGATATAATAGGCAGCATTATTTCTCACAAAGTGGGAAAAGATCAATTAGAGGAAAAACACGGAAGAAGATTTAAAAATAGCTGGTTTTTTAGATGGAGTGGCTCAGGCGGGCGCGAATTAGCTAAAACTTTAAGGGTAATATTATATGACGATAAAGCTGAGGAGCCTAATGCCTTGAGAAAAAATCCTTTAGGAATAACTTATAAAGATGAATTCTTAGAGAATTTACGGCGCGAGGGCCTTGAAAAAGGATATATGAGTGTAGCTGAATATAATAAATTTGAAAAGGTTATTAACAAG
>JBAYNQ010000124.1:0-4601 GCA_041678705.1 Candidatus Omnitrophota bacterium | reverse complement strand
TTGGAAGTTGGAGTCTAAACTTTGAAATTTTTCCGCTGGGAAGATTCTAGGGATGAATATAATTGTAAATTTCTGCTTGGGAGCAAGCCGCAACTTAAAGGCTGTGGAGGCTTCAGATGAATTTCTCGAAAAGTTTTCATTGTAATTTGGTGCTTGGAATTTAAAGAAAGAAGGGGGTAAGATGAAAAACCAAACGTATGTTCCCATGGTCATAGAGCAGACAGGCAGAGTCGAAAGAGCTTATGATATATATTCACGGCTTCTTAAGGATAGAATAATTTTTATCGGTACGCCGATTGATGATATGGTTGCAAATGTTGTCATCGCTCAGATGCTTTTCTTGCAGATGGAGGACGTAAATAAAGATATAAGTATCTACATAAACACCCCCGGAGGGGTAATCACGGCCGGCATGGCCATTTATGATACTATGCAGTTTGTTAAGTGTGAGGTGGCTACCTATTGTGTCGGGCAAGCTGCTTCAATGGGGGCAGTTTTGCTTTGCGCAGGGGCAAAGGGCAAAAGATATGCATTGCCTAATTCACGGATTATGATACACCAACCTTGGGGTGGTGTGCAAGGCACAGCCGAAGATATTTCGCGCCAGACAAATGAGATACTGCGCCTCCGGGAAAAGGTTAATGAAATATTATCCAGTCATACCGGCAAGGCTATTGAGGTAATCAAAAAGGATACCGACCGGGATTACTTTATGATTGCTGAGGAAGCGAAAAAATACGGTATCGTTGATGAGGTTATTATTCCTGAAAAACGTTCCAAAAAGAAATAATGTTTTTGGTTTGTTAAAAAACTACAACTTTTTAAAAAGCTGATTAAGTAGCAAGAAAGGAGTGGCAATGAAACGCAGATTTCTTATGACCCCCGGCCCTTCGCCGGTTCCTTCGTTTGTCAGAGAAAGTTTAGGGCGAGAAATAATGCATCACCGGACAGAAGAATTCCAAAATATATTGTCCGATGTGCATAAAGGCCTTAAGCGTGTTTTTTGCACCGACAACCCGGTTTTAATTCTTGCTTCTTCAGGGACCGGCGCTATGGAAGCGGCGGTAAGCAATCTTTTTTCCAGAAATGATAAGGTTATAACTGTCAACGGCGGAAAATTCGGAGAGCGCTGGACTCAGATAGCGAAAAGCTTCTCTTTGGAAGTAATCGAGCTTAAGCTCGATTGGGGAACCCCTTTATCAAAAGAGATTTTGATCAAAACCTTGAAAGAGAATAAAGGAGCAAAGGGCGTTTTTACAACCCTTTGTGAGACTTCTACTGCTACAGTTTGTGATGTAAAAGCGATGGCCGAGGTTACACGGGAAAACGATGCATTGCTTATAGTTGATGCTGTTAGCGGATTAGGCCAGGATAGGCTTCTTACCGATAGCTGGGGAGTTGACGTTGTGGTTAGCGGTTCTCAGAAAGGTTTTATGTTGCCTCCGGGGCTTTCTTTTATCAGTTTAAGCAAAAAGGCACAAGCAGCTATCAGCAAATCGGATTTGCCAAAGTATTACTTTAATCTCAGTAAAGCCCTTAAGAGTTATGAAAAAAATGATACTCCTTTTACTCCGGCTGTTTCTTTAATTGTGGGGCTAAAAGAAGCGTTAGAGCTGATTAATTTCCAAGGCCTCGAGGCCCGCTGGGGGAGGTTTGAAAAAATGGCCCTTGCTACCCGTGAGGCCGCGAAAGCTATGGGCCTTGAAATTTTTTCAAAAAACCCCTCAAGCTCGGTCACCGCGATTTGTGTTCCTGAGACGATAAAGTCAGGCCAGATTGTTAAAATCCTGCGAAAGGATTATGGCTTAAGTATTGCCGGAGGCCAGGATCAAATGAAAGATAAGATTATAAGGATCGCTCATATGGGCTGGATAAATGAGCAGGATTTAATTTCCTGTTTTTCTCTTTTAGAAAAAGTTCTAAAAGATTTAGGTGCTAATTTTTCTCTGGGTGCTTCGTTGGCCCGCTTAGAGGAGGTTCTTTATGGCTAAAGTTCTTGTTTCCGACAAACTGTCTCCAGAGGGAGTTAAAATATTACAAGACGCGGGGTTTGAAGTAGACTGCAAATATAAACTTAGCCCTCAGGAGTTAAAAGAGGCCATAACCGAATACCAGGGCATTATCATACGCAGCGATACAAAACTTACTAAAGATGTCATTGGAGAAGCAACCAACCTTAAGGTTATTGCCCGGGCCGGCGTGGGTGTTGATAATGTCGATATCGAAGCGGCTACTAAAAAAGGTATTATCGTAATGAATGCGCCCGGCGGCAATACTATATCCACCTGTGAACAGTCTTTTGCTCTTATGCTTTCAGCGGCCCGAAACATTCCTTTTGCTCACATTTCTTTAAAATCAAAGCAGTGGGAAAGGTCAAAGTTTAAAGGTACTGAACTTTATTCTAAAATTTTAGGCATTGTCGGCTTGGGTAGGATAGGAAAAGAAATGGCTAAACGCGCCCTGGCCTTTGGTATGGAGGTTTTGGTTTATGACCCTTTCGTTTCACAGGATTTGGCCGAACGCATAGGCGCTAAGCTGTCTGACTTGAAGAATCTGCTGAAAACGGCTGATTTTATAACAGTTCATACTCCTCTTACTCCCGAAACTAAAGGGTTGATTTCTGATAAAGAACTTTCTCTAATGAAGCCTACAGCATTTGTTATTAATTGCGCTCGGGGAGGCATTATTGATGAAAAGGCCTTAGCCAAAGCGCTAAAGGAAAAAAGAATAGCCGGGGCGGCGCTGGATGTTTTTTCGAAAGAACCACCGTTTGATTTAGAAATTATGGAGCCCGATAATATTGTGCTTACTCCCCATTTGGGCGCATCAACCCAGGAAGCACAGGTTAATGTTGCGATTGAAGCGGCGCAGTGCCTTAAAGACGCTCTTTTAGGTAAGGCGATCCGTAATGCTATAAACTATATCCAACTCGATCCTGAGACTTACAAGATTGTCGGGCCTTATTTTAATTTAGCAGAGAAAATGGGCCTATTTATGTCCCAGATTATTGAAGGAGGAATAAAAGAAGTGCAGATATCCTACCTGGGAGAAATTTCTTCTTACAAGGTAGATGTCTTAGGGGCAGCTTTTATCAAGGGTATCCTTTTAAACCAACTTGAAAAAGGAATAAATTACATCAATGCTTTAGAGATAGCCAAAGCTAGAGGGATAAAGATAGAACAAATCAAGGTACAGGAGGAAGAGGAGTACGTTAATTCCATAAGAGTGAAAGTCATCACTGATAAGGAGCAGAGGCTTATAGAAGGAACTCTATTCGCTAATAAAGAAGCTCGCTTTGTTAAGATAGACAACGTTTATACTGAGATAGAACCTTCTAAATACATGCTGGTGATACGCAACCAGGATAAACCGGGTGTAATCGGGTTCTTAGGCACAGCTCTTGGAAAACATTCGGTTAACATAGCCGGTATGAGTTTGGGCAGGGAAGCCACCGGCGATATAGCTTTGACAATAATTAATTTAGACAGTGTTTTGAATCAAGAAGTAATCACGCAAATAAAATCGAATCCCAATATTCTTTCTTTGCAGCTAGTGAAACTTTAAGGATGAGAATTCCATAACAGGAGGAAATAATGGCAAAAATCTATCTTATCGATGTTACTAACCGTGATGGCGTGCAAACTTCAAGGATATGCCTTTCAAAACTGCAGAAGACTATGATTAACATCTATCTCGATGAGATGGGAATTTTTCAAAGTGAATTCGGGTTTCCTACTACCAAACACGAACTTAATTATCTCAACGCCAATCTCGAATTGGTGAGCAAAGATGCAATCAAAGATTTAAGGCTTTCGGGCTGGGTCAGGGCTATAAAACCGGATATTGAAGCGGCCTTTAAAAATGTTCCCAAACTCAAATACCTTAATCTGTCTATTTCAACTTCTGACCAGATGATCAAGCATAAATTTCAAGGAAAACTGGATTATGCCGGAATAATAAAGAGTATGACTGAAGCCGTCAAGCTTGCTAAGAAACTAGGAGCTCAGGCCATAGGCGTTAACGCTGAAGATGCTTCCCGGTCCCGCCTTGAATATTTAGTTGAATTTGTTGAGGCGGCGAAAGAAGCCGGGGCGGATAGATTCCGATATTGTGATACTCTCGGCTTCGACACACCTTTTTCTATCTACGACAGGATTGCGGCGGTTGTTGAAGCCACCAATATGCCGGTAGAGATTCATTGCCATAATGACCTTGGGCTGGTTGTCGCTAATTCCATATCCGGCGCCAAAGCGGCTTTTGACAATGGAGTAGATTCTTACGTTAATACTTGTATAAATGGAGTAGGCGAGCGCGCCGGAAATGCCGATTTAGTCAGTGTGATTCTGGCGGTTCTTTACGGAAGTGGAATGCAAAAATATAAATTAGATTCAAAGGTAAACTTAAAAAAAGCCTGGAAATTGAGCAAATACGCTTCTTACGCTTTTGGAATCCCTATACCCATAAACCATCCGGGCGTAGGAGCGAATGCTTTTGCGCACGAATCAGGCATTCACGCCGATGGGGCCCTGAAAGACAGAAGAAACTACGAGCTTTACAATTATGAAGAATTAGGGCGAGGAGAGCCGGAGATAGTAGATACG
>JBAYNQ010000123.1:0-4617 GCA_041678705.1 Candidatus Omnitrophota bacterium | reverse complement strand
AACTAACGGTAAAAAAAGCGTGTATCCAGCCGGCCTCTTTCCTCATAGGAAATAAAAGCATCAGCCCAAACCCCAATGCCCCGCATATTCCAAAACCAATAAGAAAATCAAAAAAGGGAGAAATCTCGCGTTTCAGGGCCGCTGTGGCCAGAGGTATCAGCATAAAAAAGCTTAAGCCCAAAACAAGCCTACCCAGAATATTCAGTATGGAAGAAAAATCTTTTCTGTCTGGAGAAATAACCATTATTTTATGGATTTAGCGGTGACCGCAGGGTTCGCGCAAACTTATTCATCCGGCAAACAATGCGGTTAAAACACAAAAGAAAGCATATACCCAAGGCCCAAAAGAAATACACAGAACAGAATCTCGGTAATAATTCCAAGTATAACTTTCATCCCAGTTTGGCCCAATTGAAAGGCTTTCATCATATTTTTCCTATCAAGGCCTTAACAAGGTCTTTCTCTACATCGATAAGAGTAGCCGCAATGATTTCATCGCCAGGAAGAATGACAGTAGAACCGTAAGGGATGATAATATCCGGACCTCTCAAAACTGAAACCAAAACCGAATTATGGGGCAAAGTTATATCCTTTACGGATTTATTTGCTACCGGAGAACCTTCCGGTATATCTACGCGGACGATAGAAAGCCGGCCCTTTTTTATACTAAAAAGACTCATGACATCCGTAAAAGACGCTTCTTCTTCGACTATCCTGGCAATTATCGAAGTTGAATCTATAGGATTATCTACCTCCATATACTTATATAAAGGTATATGTTTCGGGTCATTAACCCTGGCGACAGTCCTTTTTACTCCGAACAACTCCTTAGCAAGATAACAAATAATAGTATTGTCTTCATCATTGGAAGCCGCGCTTACACAGACATCAGCTTTTTCTATTTTGGCTTCTTTTAATATGTCGGGATAGGTCGCGTCTCCGCAAATCAGCATAATATCGCTCATTTCCCCGGCCAGCTGATTGCATAAATTCTCATTGCGGTCAATAAGACAAACCTGGTGGTTATCTTCTCTCAACTTTTTAGCCAGGACTATCCCTAATCTCCCGGCACCGGCGATCACTACATACATTTTCGTCTCCTGTAAAACTGCTTATAACTTTGCGGTTTATGTACTGCCAGCTTTCAGCTCAGAACATACTCAGGCAATACATTTTCGCAATACTTCCACAATCAGATATGTGCGATTAACTATCGTCAGGCCTTCTTCTTTAAAAATCTTCTTCTTCATGGTATCGTTTACCTGCAGGATTACTTTCTTTGTGCCGTATTTTCTTTTTGTCACCTTGCCGACTACAAGATTGAGGTTATCATTGCCGGTGATAACATAGACCGCGTCGGCATCCTTAACCCCGGCTTTCTCCAGAGTATTTATATCCAAAGCATCAGCCCAAATTTTTTTCCCGTTAAAGTCGTCTCCTAAAGCATCCAAGCTTTTTAAGTTTTTATCGACAACAATAACATTGGCGTCGCCGGAAAGCTCTAGGGACAGCTCTCTGCCAGTTTTACCACAACCAATAATAACTATGTATTTCATACCGGCCTTGGTTTAGAACATTTAAAAACTTTACTTACTTTGCTGCCTTAAATCACTTATGTTTGATTACTTCCACAATTTTATCAAATACCAGCGGATGCTCGGCGCCTAATTTAGCTAGAATATCGCGCGAAAGAAGGATTTCTTTCTCTTTAAGCCCATGAATTAACTCTCTGTAAGAAATACCCCTGGCCATTGCGGCAGCTCCGATTCTAGTAATCCAGAGCGACCTGAATTCTCTCTTTTTCGCACGCCTATCCCGGTAAGCATAAGAGTATGCCCGGCGCAAAGTTTCAATGGCTCTGCGATACTTGGTGGACCTTTCTCCCCAAAAACCTTTGGCTTGTTCTAATACTTTTTTCTTTCTTTTTCTTGCTGCTACAGAATGCTTTGTCTTCATAATCTCTCCTTGTGTATGTTTTATTAAGATTGTGTCTAATCTTTTGACAAACGCTTAGTTTTTTCTAAGCAGAATAAGGCATGGCTTCTCTCACCATCTTAGCCTCAGCACTGGAAACCAAGCACTGCCTGCGTAGGCCTCTTTTGCGTTTGGTTTTTTTACAGCTTAAAAGATGCCTACGGCCGGCCTTTGACCTTACGATTTTCTTTTTCTTTGTTATTTTTACTCGTTTAGATACGGACTTTTTCGTTTTTAATTTCGGCATATTCTCTCCTTTTTGCGCAACTTACACCCTCTATTCGTCCCGAACTTAATAAAATTAAGAGGGGCTTGGTTTTATATGCAATGCTGGGATTTATCTATAATTATATCACAAACTCACTATGCGCACTTATTTTTGTAGGCCTCATCCAAAACCGGCCAAAATTCTATTTGGGGCTCAGAATAAGAACAAGGGTTTTGCCTAACATATGCGGCTCGCGGTCGATTCTTCCAACGCTTTGGACATCTTTGATCATCTTGTCAATCACCCTTCTGCCTATCTCCTTGTGCGCTATCTCACGGCCCCTAAACCACATCCTGACACGCACCTTATGACGTTTGCTCAAGAATTCTTTGGCATGCTTAAGCTTCACCTCGTAATCATGTTCATCAATTCGAGGGCTTATCCTTAATTCTTTAAGCTGCACTTGTTTTTGATGCTTTTTTACCTCTTTTTCTCTTTTTTCCTGTTCGTATTTATATTTTGAGAAGTCGATTATACGGCAAACTGGAGGATTTGCTTGGGGAGCAACTTCGACTAAATCTAAGCCTTGCTCCTCAGCTTTTTTTAAGCCTATGTCTCGAGGAAAAACCCCTAATTGTTCTCCTTCGGGCCCTATCACCCGCAAGGTTTTGGCAAGAATTCTTTGGTTCACTCTGACATATTTCACGTACAATTACCTCCTTATTTAAAGAGATTCTTTTTTGTTGTAACCCTCTTTTAGAATATGAAAAAAATCAGCCAATCCCATAGCACCCATATTTTTCATTCCCTGAGCGCGCAAAGAAACTTTACCCTCGGCTTGTTCTTTTTTCCCGACAATGACCATGTAAGGTATTTTCGAAAGTTCTTTATCTCTTATTTTTTTCTGTAACGTTTCATCCCTTATGTCAGCTTCGGCCCTATAACCTTCGTCTTCTAGAGATTGTTTTATTTTCAGGGCGTATTCTTTCTGATCCTGGGTTACGCTTAAAACACTCACCTGTACCGGAGCCAGCCACAAAGGAAACTTACCGGCATAATGCTCTATGATGGTAGCAATAAACCTTTCTAAACTGCCAAGAATAACCCGATGGATCATTACTACCCTTTCCTGTCCGCCATCAGCGGAACGATAGGTTAAGTCAAAACGCTTAGGTATGCTGTAATCAAGCTGAACAGTAGCACATTGCCATTGCCTGTTCAGGGCATCAGTTAATTTAATATCGATTTTTGGCCCGTAAAAAGCGCCATCTCCTTTATTTATCCTGTAAGAAATTTTTTTCTTCTTTAGAACATCTTCCAGAATCGACTCGGACATTTTCCAGTCTTCTTCATCGCCGATAAACTTATCGGGCCGGGTACTTAATTCCGCCGTAAAATCAGAAAAACCGAATTTGACCATTGCCGCCTTAACAAAATCGAGCACTCCTTCTATTTCCGAATATAAATCATCCTTGCGGCAAAAAATATGCGCATCATCCTGAGTAAAGCCTCTCACCCGCAAGAGGCCATGCAAGACGCCGCTTTTTTCATACCGGTAAACCGTGCCTAATTCAAAAAGGCGCAGAGGAAGGTCTCTCCAACTTCTTAATTGTGACTTGTAAATCAATATATGGCCGGGGCAATTCATCGGTTTTAAAATAAATTCCTGATTGTCCTTCTGGATAGAATACATATAGTCCTCGTAATATTCCAAGTGCCCGCTTTTGGCCCATAATTTTTTATCCATAATGTGTGGTGTCGAAACCAGTTGATAACCTCTTTTTAAATGTTCTTTTATCTCCCAGTCTTCGATTATTCTTTTAAGCACTGCTCCTTTGTGGAGATAAAAAGCCAGGCCGGCTCCGGCCTGGTTATGATAAATATCAAACAAGCCTAAGTCTTTACCTAACCTGCGATGGTCACGTTTTTTCGCCTCTTCCAGATTCTTTAAATACACCCTGAGGTCTTTCTCGTTTTCAAAAGCAGTTCCATAAATACGTATCAGTTGGTCATTAGTCTCTCTGCCCCGCCAGTAAGCTCCTGAAGTCGACAGAATCTTAAAATGCTTAACTTTACCGGTCGAGCTAAGATGTGGGCCGCGGCACAAATCAGTATATTCGCTATGTTTATAAATAGAAACCTTTTCGCCGGGTAATTCTTCGATTAGCTCTACCTTGTAGGCTTCACCATGGCTTTTAAAAAAATCCAAGGCCTTATCTTTGGGCCATTCTTCATGCACAAAAGGATAATCAGCAGAAACCTCTTCTTTCATCAGCTCCTCTATCCTGGCTAAATCCTCCTCCTTCACTCCTTGAGGAATATAGAAATCATAATAAAACCCATTCTCGATAGACGGGCCAATGCCTAGTTTGGCTTCGGGATATATTTTTTTTACCGCCGAAGCCATGATATGTGAACATGAGTGTCTTAGTGTT
>JBAYNQ010000122.1:0-4689 GCA_041678705.1 Candidatus Omnitrophota bacterium | reverse complement strand
TTATAATAACTTCCGGAAACTGGCATCCCGGTTCAGGATGAGATGAGCTGCCACTACCAAGAGTACCCTTTATTTGCTTACCCGGGCTTGGCCTATGCGTAAACCTAAGGGGGCTCTCAATTAAATCATTTATATTTATAAAGACAACACCGTCATTAATAGCTTTTCGGGCAGCGCCATCCTGTTTCCAGTTTTCAGAAACAACCTTTCGTACGCTTCTAAATACGCTATTTAAGTTTTCTTCAATCTGTCTACGTAGATGCTTGTACGGAATTGCCGAAGGCAAGAAAAGTTCGCTTGTTGAAGGATGATCCTGCATGCAAGTATTCAGATCTCCTTCTTCTAAGAATAATCTTACTTTGTCCTCACAGCCGGGATAAAGCCGCAAAATTGTTTCCTTTTGCCTTGCGGTCATTACAAAAATAATTTTTGCTTCTTTGATGTCAGCGTCCGTATGACAGCGTGGCGAATGCCTGCTTAAAATGGGGTCTTTTTCGGTATACATATCTATTGTGAGATCTGGCGCTATATCATAAATAGCCGCGGAAGCAATCTCCACCTTACCTTTTAAATCCTCAGGCAGGTTATCCCTCAACATAGCTGCCGCTAACGGCGAACGCTCTTTATTCTGATTACAAAGAATTAATACTTTTATCCTGGCATTATCCGTTCCAGGAAAAGATGTTCCTCCATTGTCAAGGCTCTGGTTTGAAAAAGTGACAACAAGGCTTTCGCCAAAATAATAATCTTGGTAGTCTCGTAAGAGCGCGTTTAGTTCATCTGGCAAATCATTTTCTGTTAAAGGCTGGACCTGGGCGATATCGATTTCACAAACAGGATTAATTGGTAAAAGAAAGCGTAAGGCCGGATTATCCAAATGATATCCCCTGATTTTTATTTTCTGTCCTCCCTCGTTTACAGACTTGATAGAAAGCCCAATAAATTTAACCAACGGCTTCAGCCCTTGATGTAAATATTTTAAATCCTGAGTTATTTTTCCGATAAGCCCTTCCCGGCTAATAGTAACTTTTCCGTTTCGAAAAGCCGTGGTCGATGATAAATCTCTTACAAAAACGTTAATGGAATGACAAATCATCGCTTCATATTGATGAGACAGCTTTAAACCGCCGTTATCAAGAGGCTTGTTCTGCCCGTCTTTACCCTTGTTCGGGAAATATTTACACCTTTTTATAAATTTTATAGCTTCAAGTATCCTCGCGTATTCAGTGCCTGAAGCCCTGTTTAATATGGTATTACTTAAATGCTTTTTTAGAATACCGATTACCTCGTGCCGCACAGAATAAAATCCATATTCCATAAGCGTCCTAAAAGATTCCTGTTCGCTTTCAGAAGCCTCACGGCCTATTTCTAACCGGCTCAAGAATACCATCTCTCTCCTCAAGCGGCTAAGCATCTTTTGCCTGGCTAAAATGTACACAATCCTAAAGTTGATTTGCATAGGAAGCCAACCCGTATCAATATCAGGATTTTCCTCAATACCTTTTAGAGATTCTATTGCCAACCCGTAATGTTTGACCGCTTTATCGCGGCTATCTTCAAAATCATAAAGGCAGGCCATCAAAATATGCAACCTGGATAAGCGGTCAAGAATTATCCTCGGCTCAAGCGCTTCCTTGTTAGATACGCTATGCAACATTGCCATATCTTGCAATCGTTTTTCTTCTTTAGCAATTTCCCTGCGCGCCTGTTCACGCTGCTTCCTCACTACAGCAACAGTAAACATATCACTTACGGCCATCATCCGCCTGCATCGTATGCTTATCCTTCTATATACACCAAAAGGATCTACCTCCATAGCTTTTGCATGGGCATCTTCGACTGCTTTATTGGTTACGATTTCTCCTCTTTCCAGAAATTTTGAAAAATCTTCTATTTCCATCTGGTCGTGATGTAATATTGTAGCTATATAACTAAGATCCTCTACGTCTTCCATAAACATCATTGGCACATAAATTGTCCGGCTCCCTTTCCCAACATGAGTAACTTGATAATAGGCTTGATTAAAAACGTCTCTGCCATAAAGTAGAAAGTGGCTGGGCATATCAACTTCTATGACCGCTGTTTCTTTTTCAAGCCTTCTAGCTCTTTCTGATATACCTTTATTTTTGCCGCGTGGTTTTATTCTCTTTAGGGCTTCTATACTTTTAGCTATTTTTCGTGCGCTTGGTGAGTTTAGCGCCAGCGGAATGCTGTCATACCAGGGTTTACTTTTCCGATAAATTCCTTTTTTTATCAGCCTTTTAGGAAATGCCTGAATGACCAAATCTGATTGATAATGCCTTTGGGCAAGATTTCCTTCTCCAAAGAAAACATTCGGAGAATGACAATAGAAATCACTCCAAAAATCTCCTCCGTTATCTAAACTCAGAGGGAATTTATCAGATTTTTCTTTAGAAAATCTTGCCCTTAATTCCCTAAACGCTCTTTTAGATTTGACAGCTATCCCTTTTATTAAAAAATCACAGCCATCATGAAATAATTTAGATATCATCTCTAATGGATGAACAATAAACTTATCTATAAAAATCCAGAAAAGCAACCCAAGCAAAGCTCCCAAGCCAGCCCCCAAGATTCCTGCCGGTAACATCACTATAAAAAAACCCAGTATGTGTTCAATAACTCCATAACCATAAATATACGCACAGTAAGCAAGCAAAAGAAACCCAACTGATCCCGTTAATGAAAAACCTGCCATAACAAATAGCCCTGCCCTTTCTTTGGTTTTTCTGTAAGTGTATTGATGTAGGGTGCTTTTTCTTAATAATTTTTTTTGCAACCGGCCATAGCGCGATATAAACTGCCTGGCTCCTTTGGAGCTAAATATAACTAATTGACCATTAATTTTAAGATTGTTCTTCTGCATGATTTCTTTGGAAGGTTTTTCCTCTATCCATAAGGCCGGCTTTTTGCTGCCCATTTTTTCCACACAATATAACGACTTACTTCCTGTCACTTCACTCCAAAAGCTTTTAATCACGTTTCTTCCAGCAACCACCCCTTTGCCGCCCGCCCGTAAAGATTCTTCAATGGCATAACGCAGAAGCCCAACCGCCACCTTCCTATGTTCCCTCTCTGGCTCAGTATTTATGTAGAGTATATAAACGGCTCCTTTCGCAAAGCCTTCAGGCATTTTTTCTACATGCCAAATTCTTTGGATTTCTAAAATAGAGCAGTCTTCGCCAATAACGGCATACTCGATAAATCCTTGCATTTTTTTGTCAGGACCAACAAGAACAGCTCTTTTTATTTTAAAAGGATCAGCCGGAATATCAAAAATTCCCCAGTCTTTTAATAACCTTGAAAATTCATTTTCACTAACACCGGCTTTTATCTTTGCGGATATCCCTAATCCCTCATCATTTTCAATGAATATGCTTTTTGCATCAAAAGAATTCTTAGAGAATACCCTTTGGATAACCTTATACAAAACCGGCACTAACAGCAAAACTGCCAAAAACATAACTAATTCAGGGATACTTAAGGCTTGCCCAGAATTATGTCCAGTGTAAATAAAAGGTAAAATGGGAACTGAAAAGCTGTTTCTTCTCTTATTACTTTTTTGTCTATCCTGATGCCCCCTGCCGGCTCTTTGGGAAGCCTGATTTATTTCTCTTTGGTGCTGTTCTTTTCTAACTCTTTCTCGGTGTCTAAAAATCCTATAACGATAAAGCCTGGCCCCGGCATCGCGAATAATTAAAACGAGCAGCCCTAACCCAGTGGCAGCCAATAAAACTTTAAGAATATAGCTTATCCAATTTAGCCCTTCCTTGCTGACTCCTTTGAATTTCTCTCCATAGATGACTGTCTCTACTTCGGCAATCTTTGCCTCTTTTAAGCCCGGATTTTTTATGTCCTCAAGGCTAAAAAACACATTCTTAAAAGCCGGCCTGGGAGTGGCGCCTTTTGCCTTATTTATGTAAACTCTCACCGGACAAGGGTTGCCTTCTTTAAACACTACATCTATTACTTCAATGTCATAATATCTCTGGCTATGCTTAAGCAGGAGCTTGGAAACAACGTTATTTATCCTGCCTATGAGTTCCGGGAATTTACCTTGAGTCTGGTCGTTGATTTTTTTACTTACATCAACATTGAGCCCCTGCTGAGCCATGAGATTATTTCCCGAAGATGAATATAAGACACCCGCAAACAAAATAGTTTTTAGAAAATTTCTTCTTATCTGCCCTGTTGGCCTTATAGCATCTTGTTTGTTTTCTCTTTCCCGTAAAGATACATCGCGTATAAAAACAACTCTTGTTCCGCTTTCAACTGGAGCATCGTGATGAAATTGTTCCGCGTCAAATCCTTTTTCCCAATGCCGGCACAACTTTCTTTTTCCCTGGCCAGTTACGGTGGTAATTAAGATATGGTCAGAATTGTCAACCATGATCGTTAAACCCATACCAAGCTTCCCTTTTTCTCCAAACGATACACCTGGCAATACAGCTTTTTCTATAGGTGCGTTTTTTCCGTAACGATCAATAAAACCTTTACCTCTATCTAAAAGAATAAAAGAAAAACGCCCGCGCTTTGGGCTTAAAATACGAAAACGTAATAACAAGGCTCCCCTGTCTTCGTTGTTCGCGTTTCTTCCATGCTGATAAACATTCTCAAAGGCTTTATTAAGAGCGTTATCGGCCAAATCATTATCCTCGGCAGAGATACAGC
>JBAYNQ010000121.1:0-4751 GCA_041678705.1 Candidatus Omnitrophota bacterium | reverse complement strand
AACTTGACGGAAAGTAAAAGAGCTGTTGAGAGGACTGTCCTTAAATACAGTATGTGAAGAATCTTTATGCCCTAATATCTCAGAGTGTTTTTTAAAAAAAACAGCTACCTTTATGATTTTAGGCGATACCTGTACACGTAAGTGCGCTTTTTGTGGTGTAAGAAAAGGAAAGCCGACTTTAGTTGACAAAGGTGAGCCCGGACGTGTTAAAGAAGCTGTAAAGAAGCTAAATCTAAACTACGTTGTCATTACTTCGCCTACCCGAGATGACTTATCTGATGGCGGGGCGAATATATTCTGTCAAACGGCCAGAGAGATAATAAGTTTGGGCTGTAGCTATAGAGTAGAGGCGCTAATTCCGGATTTCTTAGGAAATAAAAAATCTTTAGAAGTTGTTGCCGGTTCCGGGGCAACTGTAATCGCTCATAATATAGAAACAGTGCCTTCTCTATATATAAAGGTAAGAAATGGAGCCAGCTACCAGCGCTCGTTGGAAGCCCTTTCGTTTCTTAAGGAAATTAACCCTGAAGTTAAAACAAAATCAGGCCTCATGCTGGGTTTAGGAGAAACTCGCCAGGAGGTTATTAGAGTTATGGAAGATTTAGTTTCTGTTAAATGCGATTATCTTACTTTAGGGCAATATTTGCCCCCTTCTCTTAATCATTACAAGGTCAGAAAATATGTAGAACCGAAAGAATTCTTGTTCTTCGAAAAATACGCTGTCAGCATTGGATTTAAAGGCGTAAAAAGCTCCCCCTACACTCGCTCTTCTTATATGGCTAAAGATTTAGTCAATCCGCCGGAATAGGCTATAAGCCGAAAAAACCAGGTATAGGTTAAGGTTTGAGGTTAAGGTCGAGAAAGAAATCCCAAATTTAAATGTTACCAAATCCCAAGTTCAGCCTGATGTTGATCCGTCTTTGGCGGAAAATCTCAAAATTAAAACTCCAAATAAAAACAGCTGTAAGCTACAAAAGAGCACCAGTCACCAGAACACCAGAAAAACAAAAATCCCAAACATTCCTATAGAAATACAATAGAAATATATGGAAATACATAGAAATAAATTGTTTCAATCGATATTTTAGTTTTCCGTTTTCCAGTTTCTTGGCTTTTCGGTTTTTTGGTTCTTCCGTTTCTTGGTTTCTTGGTTTTTTCGTTTTCAGTTTTTACGTTTTTATGTTTTTTGGTTTTTCTGTTTTTTAGTCAATCCAGCTGATTCAACGTGTTTGCCTGGTTTTGTTAGCTTTTTTCATTTATGCACAATATATGGTGGTAATGCTTGGTTGGTACAAGATATTGAAAATTATGCTAAATTATAGTAAATTATTCTTGACATATACAGGTAAAAATAATTTAATGGAGGTATAATAAAATTATTGAAAATGAAACAAAAAAGAATACCCCGTTTAATGAGTGTTGATGACCTGTCTGACTATTTAGGCTTACAGAAGCAGACGATATACAATTGGCTGCATAATAAAAAAATAGCCGGCATAAAGATAGGCAAAGTTTGGCGTTTTGACCGCAAAAGCATCGATGAGTGGCTCAAGAAATGCAGTAAAGGATAAAAATGAAAAAAACCTTAGGGCTATATTTAGGAGTTAATTCTTTAGGTGTAGCAGTCCTGCATTCAAAAGATATTAGATTTTTGGGTAATTTTTCCTTTTCTAATCTGGAAGATGCCAATGTCGAAGCGTTAAATGAAGATATACGCTGGGAGGCTCTTATAAATAAAGCTATTCGGGAAGCGGGGGATGACACAGAAGAGGTTTTCGTTTCGCTTGCTGACAGAGATTTTATCTTCAGATCTTTGGAGATGCCGCTTATGAAAAAAAGCGAAATAGAATCTTCGCTGGTTTATGAGATAGAGAAATATATCCCTTTTAAAATCAATGAGCTGGAATGGTCTTACGAAAGTGTCCGCTTGCTTAAGGAAAAGAAAGCGAGCGTTTCTTTTGTAGGGATTAAAGAGGCTAATTTCCAGAGAATTAGAGACATATTGGCACGTTTAAAAATCAATCCGGTAGCCATAGAGCCGTCTTGTTTATCTTTAGCCAGAGTTGTTAAGTCCTTGATGAAGCTTCCTAAGATAAAAAACTTCGCGCTTTTAGATTTTACAGAGTCTGAATCTTATCTTACTTTTTTTCAGAATGACCTCCCGGTATTTAACCGCTATTTAAGCGTTCCTAAAAAAGAAGACAGCCTGGATTTAAATAAATTTGTTGAGTCTGTAGATTTTTCTTTTCAGTATTTTAAACGGGAATTTAAGTCTTACGAGTTAGAAAAATTTATTGTCGTGGGGGATGCTGTAGACTCTAAGTTGGTTTCTCTTATGGAAGAAGGCCTACAGGCTAAAATTGAAGCGGTGTCTTCATACCAAATAACTTCCCGCAATGCCTCAAGGGTTGAGAGTGTCAAGGCTTTGGGAGCCGCCGGAAGAAACCATTATCCGTCTTTGTTTAAGCCGGTTTTTAAAAAAGCTGGCCCGGTTGCTGAAAGTCCGCAGGAATTTGCCACCGAGATACCTTCTTTACGCATTGGCCTGCTTAGCGCGCTCGTAGGTATCGGGTTGGCTGCGACTCTTTTTATTTCTATTGTTATGGGCAATGAAGTGGGAATCAAAAAGCGTGAGTTGAAGATTAAGGAAGAGGCGCTCCTGATTCCTAAGGATTTTGAGAGGCTTGACTGGAAAGAGAGAAAAGAATCTCTCAAACAAGCAAGAGAGAGAGTCTCTTCTTTAAGGAACCTAAAAGCTTCGTTTAAGGACTTGTCAGGAATTTTTGCTTATCTTGGCCGAAAAGGGGCATTGCCTGCCGGGGTTTGGCTTGATGACCTTAATATTTACCGTCAGGGAGATAGCTATAAAGGCACTATGACCGGCTATATTTTTCGTGATGACAGCTACGCTGAACAGATAGGGCTTAACGAGCTGGTTTACAGTTTAAAAAAGGACACATATTTTAAGGGCCTTTTTTCCGATATCGAGGTCAATTCTTCTAAGAGGCAGTCTATAAAAGAATTCGAAGTTACATATTTTTCTTTAAAACTTAACTGATATGGGAAGTATTTTACGTTATAAAAACTTAATTTTTTCAGGTGTAATAATATTTATTTTTATAATAATTATAAGAGGATCTGTCTCACATTATAATTTGCTTCTTGAGGGAATCGAACAGGATAAGCTTAAGATAGAGCAAGGCAAGGTTATCATTGATGAATGGAGCAAGGCTAAATCTGAGCAAAATGCTTTAACGAAAAGTTTTTTTGAAAAAGATGCTTTGCTGGTTAAGAAAACCGTAGAGGAGAAAGCTCAGCTTAATAAGGTAGATATAGAGTCCTTAAAAATCGAAAGCTCTGATAAAGGGTTTTATTGGGAAGCTAGCACCAAGCTTGCCACAAGGTCTTCTTATGATGATTTTTCAGATTTTATTAAAGTGCTCAATGAGTCCGGAATAACAATAGAACGGATAAAAATCAATAGCTCAGATAAAGGCATAAAGGCAAATGTAAATCTAAAAGGGATTGTTTTGAAATGACACTTATAAAGTATTTTTTTGTTTCATGCTTTTTTTTGACGGCTTTTCAAGCGTATTCTCAAAATGTTACCAGTGACCCTTTTGAGTCGCTGTTGCCCAAAGAAGAGAAAAGCCGAACGAGCTCTGCTGAAAAAAAGACAGCTTCCAAGGCGGATTTGAAGATTAGCCTAGAGGGAGTGCTTTGGGGATCGGATACCCCCCAAGCCATCATTGACGGAGATGTCTATAAAGTGGGTGATAAGCTAAAAAAAATAGATGCTAGCGTATTCAGGATTACAAAAAATGTTGTATTTATGTCTTATGACGGGAAAATATATGAAATAAAAATGGGTAAAAAGGAGGCAAAGTGAAAAAGATAATCGTAATTATTTTATGCGGGATTTTTTGTTTCTGGGGAGTCAGCTTTTCTCAGGACAATATTTACGGGGATTATTTTCTAAACGCCTTCAATAAGAAGGTTTCTATTGATTTGGAAGCGGCACAGCTTGTAGATGTTTTGAAGATGCTGTCGCAGCAGACAAATCTTAATTTTGTTTCTACCGAGGCCATAAAAGATAGGAAATTAACTCTTTATATGGAAGAAGTTCCGCTCAAAGAGGCCATGGATATTGTTTTTAAAGCTAATAATTTAGCTTATGATTATTATCCGGAATCCAAAATATTTGTAGTTAAAGAAATGGGCAAGCCCGATATCGAATTAAAGACAAAGGTTTACCGTCTTAAATACGCTCGAGTCAGCTCTTCCCGTATGCAGAAAGAGATAACAGATCTCATTGTGGATGAAAATAGCGATAGCGATAACGAAGAAAGTGATACTAAAAGCACTCAGGGAATAAGAAAAGCAGTAGAGGCAGTTTTAAGTCCTGTCGGTAAAGTTAACGAAGACGCTTTGACTAACTCTTTAATAGTTGTTGATGTCCCTTCGCAATTTCCTACTATTGATGAGGTAATCGATAAACTGGATATCGCGATACCCAGAGTTATGATTGAAGTTGAGATGATGGATGTGTCCAAGACTCATCTTGACCAGATAGGTTTTAATTTCGCTAACGGTTTATACGCCAGAGCTGCCGGCCCGGCGCGCTCAAGCTATTTTCCTTTTGGCAAAAGCCTTATGAAAGGAACGGTTACTAACCAGACTACTTCCGGCGGATTAACGCCTCCGGTATTGAGCATATTAGATTTAACTGATTTTACTCTTGTTATGCAGTT
>JBAYNQ010000120.1:0-4768 GCA_041678705.1 Candidatus Omnitrophota bacterium | reverse complement strand
GCCCCAACGCTTGAAGTTTTTCATCTTTCTTCCTACGTGGATCATCTTTTCCAAAGCTCACAAGCCCATACATGAGGCCTGCAAATAGATTCTCAAGATTAATATCATTGGAATGTTCTAATTCTCTACGTCTTTTTTCTACCCATTCTCGAACAAACGACATATAAATATAATCCTAGTTTATAAGTCTTCTATAATAATTTCTCGTTTTACATTTTTGTTTTGTTCGTAGATCTCCATGGCAGAGGGAATGCCCTTTCCCTTTAGCCAAATACAATAGTCTTCGTAAGAAAGCGGTTTTTCTGGAGGCTTGCCTCTAAGGCTAATAAGCGGAGTAGTCGGCTCAATTTTCTTAATATACTTAAAGGCATCTTCTTTGGACCCAAATTTGTCTACTCTAAAAGGCGGGAATCCCTCGTGGTTCCGCCTGGTAACCACTACCCAAACAGTACGACAATCCTTCTCTGTCAGGGCCAAATCCAATATAAATAGCCGGTCATCGTTATAAACTCTACCTTCGTAAATACAAGTATTTAAAATCATGCCTTACCTTAACCCTTTGATTATTCTAATGTTATTACCGCTTCCGCCATCTGCGCCATAGTCCTACTATACCGAGGCCATCGGCCAACCGAAGGTGCGTAAATATACCTTCATAGACTCTCCGTTAGCACCTGAGAGCGTGCTGAGCGATTGCTTTGCTTCGGTGATAATCTCTGAGTCGAAGTGCACCCAAAAGTTTTAATAAAAACTTTTGGGTGCCCCCCGAAGTATTCCGGGTTAGAGGCGTACTTGGGCGCGTTTAACCCGGTATTCGGATACGAGGGGTCACTATTTTTATATTTACTCATCTGGCAGCCAAAAGTTTTAATAAAATTTTGGATGGCATCCCGAAGCACTTCGGGTTAAAGGCTGCGTAGCAGCGTTTAACCCGATATATAGGTGCGAGGGATTATTCTTATTACCGGCATGTTTAGCCATTTTTCTTGCTCAACACCTTATCCAGCCTTATCCCACCAATTAACAATTGTTTATGCTTTTTGCTCAATTGCTTTATCCTGTACTCCATACGCCGGGCATAAAATCCGTATTTATACTCTTTTTGCCAGGCCAGCTTCACCGGTTTCCTGCTTCGGGTATATTTAGCTGCCTTACCTTTGTTGTGCAACTCAAGGCGCTTTTTTAGATCCGGTGTGTATCCGGTATAAAAACTGCCATCTTGACATTGCAAAATATAGACATAAAAACTGCCCGAACGTTTAAATTTTCGTTTCGCCATTGTAATGGATTATTATACCAGAAACGGCTGGATTGATAAGGAGGTTCTATCGACACAGACAGTAACTACAAAACACCGCCTATCATTTCACATTTCAAGGTCTGACCCTGTTATTTCACTATCAGATTCAGAAAAAACATTTTCCTTTTTAATGAAATCATATAGATTCGCATCTTGCATCGTTTGAAAAACCAAAGTATTTACTCCTGACAATATCAAACGGATTTTTTGTTTTTTGCATCTTTGCGCGAAATCTTTCAGGCAACGAAGCCCTGTAGGATCAATGTCAAAAATCTTCTCAAGAACAACAACTCTGACTTTTGGTTTTTGTCCAATTCCCCGCATGACTTCATCATACTTTAACAGCGCTTCAAAAAAAAACGTCTTGAATTTCATAGACATCAATATCAGCAGAACATTTTGTAGATTTATTCATCTCGTCACCTTTTCCCCATTATATTAACTAAGCCATCTAATATTGTTAACGGATGCGGCGGACAACCCGGAATATAAAGATCAACAGGAATAATAGAATCAACGCCATTATTAACCTCTTGATGGTCTCTGTAAGGCCCGCCGGATATCGCGCACGCGCCTACCACAATAACGAGTTTTGGAGACGGTATGGCCGCATATGTTTTCTCAAGTGCTAAACGCATATTTTTCGTGACAGGCCCTGTTACAACAATCCCATCCGCGTGCCGGGGAGAAGCCACAAATTGAATGCCGAAACGGCCAAGGTCAAAACTAAGCGTGTTTAAAACATTTATATCCGCTTCGCAGGCATTACACCCGCCAGCACTCACTTGTCGCAATTTTAATGACCGGCCAAAAATATGTTTGACTTTCTTACTGAATTCTTTTTTTTGCCCGGCTGTCACATTAGAAATCACCAGGTCGGATTTATTCTCTGCGGCCAAACAATAATCGCGGGAAAAACGTACCGCTTTGCCAAAACATGCTTTCTGGCATTCACCGCAGAAAAGGCATCTACCTAAATCAAGGAACGGATGATTGTCTTTTATGCCAATAGCCTCTGTCGGACAAACGAGTTCACTTTTTTTAATATCTTCCTCCGAGACATCGGCAGAAAAAACGGGAAGCCCCAGATACCTTTCGGGCAAGTTTTTGCTGTCTGCCGGAAAGGGCATCGTGCGATAACCCTGTTTTAATCTTGCGAATAATGTTTTAATCATTTCATTTTATCTCGTTTTATAAATTATAAATCATGCCCGCAGTATGACAAATTGAAACTTTTGTTGCAGAGAGGAAAATCAGAGATTTCTTCTCCCCTAAGAGCTACTGCTAAGCCCATCCAATTATGAAAAGAAGGATCAACGATTTTATAATGTGCTATCTTTCCATTTTGATCCGTAATGACAGAATGGCAAATCTCGCCGCGCCAGCCTTCTATTAAAGAAATGTTGATGTATTCTTTTTGTAATGGCGCAACGGCAACATTTATGGATCCTTCGGGCAAAGCCTCCAACTGTTGTAAAATAAATTCCACGGATCTTTGTATTTCAAGCCATCTCACAAAAGCCCGTGCGAACACATCTCCGGTAGAGTACGTTGAAACAGGAATCTGTGAAAACTGGAATGCCCCGACCGGAAAATCAAAACGAACATCACGCTCAATCCCGCAGGCCCTTGCCGCAACACCCACCAACCCGAGATCCAGCGCCGCCTCTTTTGTTATAACCCCGGTCTCATCAAAACGATCAATGACCATCGCGGAATCCAGCATCAAAGAAACCGCATTTTTAACATCTGAGAATATTTTCTTTAAACGGCTTGTTAACTCCTTTCTCATGGAATCATCGACGTCAAAGATGACTCCTCCGGGACGCACCATATTTCGGCCAAAACGGTTGCCGCATATAAGCGCGGTCATATTAAGAAAATCACCCCGCAAACGGCCGCAATAAGATGATGTTGGCAAATATCCCACGTCCTGCGCCATGGCTCCCAGATCGCCCGTATGATTAGCCAAACGTTCCAATTCCAGCATAATAGATCGAAGGACAGACGCTCGTAATGAAACACTGCAACCTGCTAATCCTTCTATCGCCTGAGCATAAGCCAAAGAATGGCCTATGGAGGTATCACCGCATAACGTTTCCATATAGTGTATCGTCCTTTTATCAGGTCCTCCAATAAGCGCTTTTTCAACGCCTCGATGCTGATAACCCAAAGATATTTCAAGATGGAAAACCTGCTCCCCATGGCATTGAAAACGAAAATGTCCCGGTTCAATTATGCCCGCGTGAACAGGCCCCACAGCGACTTCATGAATTTCTTCACCCTCAATGCGCATAAAGTCGGTTACCGAAGGCAGGCTTTGGCTATTGTTACGCATGTTTTCAAATCTGATCGGCTTAAGCCATGGATGTCCCTCTGGACGTATGCTCCATTTCTCGAATATCTCACGTTCAAACCAGTGAACTTGGGGAATACTTGACGTTAAAGATGCGTAAGAGCTCTTTACTCTTATCGATAATGTTTCCAAATATCCTTCTTCATCAAACGCCAAAGTCATTACAAGAATAACCAACCCATCTTGGACTGGATATCCCCAAAAAGAAACGACCCGGGCTCCAAGTCGAACCCCCTGCAACGCCCGATCACGGAACTCTCGGAATGACGCGAACGCCTCTCCCTCTAATTTTTGAGGCTGACCGTTATGCATTGTAAAAAAATCTCCTGCCATTATGCGCCTAACCCTTTCATAATGACTTTAATAAAAGTCATTAACCATTTAGGAAAATAAACCCCGAGACCGATTGCTAAAATGAAAAACAATGTCGGTATAGCCCATCTAAAGAAAGAATTATCCTCACGGAAAACTCTTTTTTTATCCATCTCCACCGGATGACCCTGTGTCATAGAAATAAAGATACGTGCCATTCCAATAAAAATTAATGCTAATGCGCCTAAAAACAAAACGACCATCCAATAGTGGCCTTGAAATATCATCTCTTTTAGAATCATAAATTTCCCAAGAAAAATAGCTGATGGCGGCATACCGGTTATCAACAAAAATCCTATGACCCAAAGAATCCCAGTTCGCCATGTTTCTTGATTTAAAAGCCCCCGGATGTCACTTATCTTTTTAGTTTTAAAACAAGATAAAATATTACCGGCGACAAGAAATAAACCGGCTTTTGTCAGAGAATGACCAAGCATATTGACGAAAGAACCAAAGGCTCCCCATCCTCCCAATCCCAAACCGAGAGCCATTATCCCCATATGTTCCACGCTTGAATACGCCAACATTCTTTTGTAGTCCCGCTGTCTTAAAATAAAAACCGCCGCGAATAAAACTGACAAAATACCAAAGAAAACAAAGATCTCCTGACAAAATTCCCGCAATCCGGCTGCGACACAAATCTGATATATCCTTATTATGCCAAGGAACGCGCAATTAAGTAAAGCCCCTGAAAGAAGCGCGGAAACCACGGATGGAGCCTCACTGTGGGCGTCAGGAAG
>JBAYNQ010000119.1:0-4810 GCA_041678705.1 Candidatus Omnitrophota bacterium | reverse complement strand
GCCAGTAGCTTCCAATGATACAGTCGAAGGACGTCAGACCAACAGAAGAGTAGAAATTGTTATTTTACCCAGGATAGTTAAACGGGCGGAAGATATAATTGTTGAAATCGATGAGACGGATATTATAGAGGAGGAGTTAAAATGAAAGACAGCCCTTTGATTATAAGTTTATTGATTGGATTGATTGTAGTTCTGGTTATCGCCGGGGTTTCAGTTTTGGCTAAAATGAATTCTCTATCGGTAGTTTATAAGCAGCAATTGGCGAAAAATATAGGCCACGAGAAGACTATCGAGGACCTAAAGGCGGACAATAGCACTCTCGCTAAAAATATAAATCAGCTTGAAACCCAGATGAAGACCCTTCAAACAGAGCATGATAAGCTAACAAAATTAAAAGAGAAACTGGAAGAAAACCTCAAAGAAGAACTTATGCGTAAGAAGCTAGGCGATTAGAGGCTAAAGCGGCAGCTAAGAGAATCTGTCTTTGTAAAGGGGGCGTATGCCCCCTTAATTTTTAGAAGAACCCAGAGCAATGAAAATTCCTTATCACATCGCTATTATTATGGATGGTAACGGCCGTTGGGCCAAAGCGAGAAAACTTCCGCGCAATGCCGGCCATCGGGAAGGTATAAAGAGGCTAAAAGAAATTATTAAAACGGCTCAGAAGGCCGGCGTTAAGATTGTTACTGTTTTTGCTTTCTCTACTGAAAATTGGAACCGGCCTAAAAAAGAACTATCCTTTCTATTTTCTTATCTAGAGAAGTTTCTTGACAGTTACAAAAAAGAACTTATTGAGAAGGGTATACGGTTTAAAGCTATAGGCCGGCGTGACCGTATAGGAGAAAAGATAGTGAAAAAAATAGAAAGTGTAGAAAAAATAACAAAAGATAACGATAAGCTCAGTTTTAATATCGCTCTTGATTATGGCGGAAGGTGGGATATTCTTGAGGCTACTCGCCGCATTGCCAAAGACTGTAGTGACAAGCGTTTAAATATTAGCAATATTGATGAAAATCTTTTCAAGAAGTATCTTTCCCTGGGAGAATCTCCGGAGCCGGATTTGCTCATAAGGACTTCAGGGGAAAACCGGGTGAGTAATTTTCTCATATGGGATCTCGCTTACAGTGAATTTTATTTTACTTCCCTTTTCTGGCCGGATTTTGATTCAAAACAATTCCAAAAAGCCCTGAAAATTTATTCAGAACGAGAAAGGAGGTTTGGCCGAATAGATGAATAGGCGAATTTTACCTTCGATTATTTTAGGGATCATAACAGTTTTTTGCGTTATCTATTATCCTTTGTGCGGCATATTCGCCAGCCTGCTTATCTTTATAGGCTTGTATGAGTTTTTCTATATGGTGGAAAAAAAGGGTGTGAGGATGTTTAAGCCCCTGGGTCTTTTGGTGGGCCTGCTCATCCCGATTACGATTTATTTCCGTTTTTCAGTTAAAGAAGGCTGGCAGTTTTTATTTGCTGTATTGGGGCTTTTCGTGCTTTTTTTACTTGAGTTAACCAAGAAAGATACTCATCAGTCTGTTCTGTCTATTTCTGCTACTGTTTTTGGAGTTATCTATATATCATGGTGTTTTAGTTTTTTGATCAGGATACGCCAGCTTCCTGAAGGAGCAATGCTTACTGGGTTTTTGATTTTGGTCACTAAATCTTCGGATATAGGAGCGTATCTCTGGGGTAAAAATTTCGGTAAAACCCTTCTTATTAAGAGGATTAGCCCTAAGAAATCACTGGAAGGTTCTATAGGGGGATTTTTTACCAGTCTGGGCGTGGGCCTTATTTTTTCACTTTTTATAGGAAGCATAACATTTTGGGAGAAGTTTTTTCTTATTATCATCCTTGCTATAATTGCTCAGTTAGGTGATTTATTTGAATCTCTTATAAAGAGGGATTGCCAAGTTAAGGATTCGGGAAAGCTCCTGCCGGGGATGGGCGGAATACTGGACGTTATTGACAGTTTGATTTTTACGGCCCCTACATTTTACCTTTATTTGACTATGATGCGTTAAACACGGATTCTCACGGATTCCACAACCGATTTACACGGATTAAATTACGGGTAAGCTTAAGGAAAAAGATTTGAACTGTATGAAAAAGGTATTGATATTTGGTTCGACAGGTTCAATTGGAGAGAACACTCTTCGATTATTACGCAGGCAGCCCAAAACTTTCAAAGTTCTGGGCTTGTGTGCTAACAGAAATATAAATGTACTATTAAAGCAAATTAAAGAATTCAAGCCAAGGTATGTTTGTGTCGGTGACGAAAAGAAAGCTAGAGAACTTTCTGAAAGAATCGGGAAAAAAACAGTAGTTTTTAGCGGCCCGGCCGGTTTAAGAGAATTTTCAAGCATTAAGGCTGACATCTCCCTTATGGCCATATCCGGAATTTGCTGCCTGGAGCCGTTACTTATCAATATAAAATATGCGTCAAGGATTGCTTTGGCCAACAAGGAATCTATAGTCACAGCCGGCAGGCTTGTGTTTAAAGAAGCCCTTAAATATAATACTGAGATTCTCCCGGTCGACAGCGAAATAAACGCTCTTTTCCAGATTCTTGGCCATGGCAGGGCAGCTGATGAATCTGCTGCAGACATTCGTTCAGTATATCTGACTGCCTCGGGAGGCGCTTTGGCCGGCTACAGAAGAAACCAATTGGACAAAGTAAGCGTAGGAAAGGTGCTGGCTCATCCTAACTGGCGCATGGGAAAACGCATAACCGTTGACAGCGCCACTCTGATAAATAAAGGTTTTGAGGTTGTTGAAACTAAATATTTCTTTAATCTGAAATATGAGCAAATAAGAGTGATCGTGCATAAAGAATCGGTTATTCATGCTATGGTGGAATATAATGATAATTCTTTACAGGCTTGCCTTTATCCGCCGGACATGAAAATACCAATTTCTTTTACTCTTTTTTATCCCAAACGTTTTAAGGCGCCCGAATCAAATGCTTTTAAGAAAGAGTCTTTATGTACTTTCAGGCCGCTTAGGGCGGGAGAATACCCTTTGTTTGATATGGTTATAGAGGCGGCTAAAAAAGAGGATAATGCTTTAATTGCTCTTAACGCTTGTGATGAGGTAGTGGTAGATTATTTTCTCGGTAAAAAAATAAAATTTCTTGATATGGAAAAAGTTATCAAAAGCGTGATGCATGACTGCCCCCGCTGCCAAGTCAAAACGTTTAAAGATATTTTATATTGGGATAACTGGGGCCGTTTAAAAACAAAAGAAAGGCTGGGTAGACTATGAGTCTTTTAATTACTCTTATTATTTTTAGTATTTTGATAATCGTGCATGAGTTCGGCCATTTTATTGCTGCGCGGTATTCGGGAGTAAAGGTAGAAAAATTTGCCATCGGTTTTGGCCCGGTTATTATAAAAAAGAAATTCAAAGAAACCGATTTTCTAATCTGCGCTTTTCCTCTGGGCGGATATGTCAAAATGGCTGGTGACAGCCGTCAGGAAAAGAAAGGTTTAGCCGATGAGTTTTTATCAAAGCCGGCGGGTATAAAGATGAGAATAGTTTTTGCCGGCCCGCTGTTTAATTATCTGTTGGCGATGGTTATCTTCTGGATAATCGCTTTTATGGGGTTTCCTTACCAGGATGCAATTGTGGGTGAAGTGCTTAAAGGATATCCGGCTCAAACCTGCGGTCTTGAAATAGGAGACAAAATACTCCAAGTCAACGGTGAGAAAGTTTCCACCTGGGACCAGATGAGAAAGATAATACGCCGTTCCAGCAATTCTGTGTCTATGATCATTGAGCGCGGCAAAGATATAAAACCGGTTATAGTACCGTTGAGGGAAGAGGAAATGGCCGATGATTTTGGAAGAGAAAAGTCCGTTTCGGCCATAGGCATATTACCTTTTCAAGAACCGGTAATAGGTTCAGTTTTGGCCGGTTATCCGGCCGAAGAGGCCGGATTGGAAAAAGGTGATATTATTTTAAAGGTCGACGGAAAGAAAATCAAAAGCTGGGCTCAAGCAGCTGGAATGATACATCAAGCCACAGGCCAAGTTGCTCTTGAAATTTCCCGGTCCGGCAATAAAAAAGATTTTAAGGTGGCTACCCGTACCGAGAAGATAAAAGGTTCATCGGGAAATAAAGAGCAGATGTCAGTAATTGGAATCTCACCCTTAGTTTCCATCAAGCTTATTAAATACGGAATGCCTGAGGCTTTTATAAAGGGAACAGAAGCTTTATTGGATTTAACTTCTCGGGTTGCAAGGGGATTTTGGTATATGCTTACCGGTTCAATATCTTTTCGTGAAGGAGCCGCCGGGCCTATAGGAATTTTTTATATAACTTCGGAATCTGTTAAATACGGCATACTCGCTGTTTTACAGCTTATGGCCGCTCTAAATATAAGCTTGGCAGTGATAAACTTGTTTCCGGTTCCTATTTTAGACGGTGGGCATATCGCAGTTTTTTTAACTGAAAAAATTCGAGGAAAGCCTCTAAGCGAAAGGGCAGAGAATATTTTAAGCCGTCTCGGCTTGGTCATAATCGGTTCTTTAGTTATTTTTGTTTTGTATAATGATACGATTAAATATGGGCCGCAGATAGGAAAAAAGATATTTAAGAATAATAGTTCCGGGACGATTACAAAATAATATTACTTGTATGAAGAGAGTGGTAAATATAGGGAAGCTTAAAATCGGCGGCAGGAATCCGGTAAGGATAAAAGCTATGCTTAAGACACCTCTCAAAGATACTAAACGTCTTGTGCGAGAGGCTAAGCGCCTGGAAAAAGAAGGTGCGGAATCCTTGAGGGTTGCCGTGAAACAGGCTAAAGATG
>JBAYNQ010000118.1:0-4885 GCA_041678705.1 Candidatus Omnitrophota bacterium | reverse complement strand
TTTTTATAATGTCCCATTTCATGAGCAAGCACCGAAACCAGTTCTTCGGTAGTGTGTTGTTTTATTAAAGTATCATACAAAACTATGCGACGATACTTACCAAAACCCACGAAGAAAGCATTAGCTTTTGAAGAACGCCGAGAGCCGTCCATAGTAAATAAACCTTTCATTTTAAAATTTTGCGAAAGAGCGTATTCTTGTATCGCCTGCTTTAGCTGGCCTTGCTCAAGGGGGATGAATTTATTAAACAAAGGGAATATCAGTATCGGAGCTACAAAGAGCAAGAAAATTTCAAAAGCGCTCACCCCCAACCAACACCAGACCCAAGCTAAAGGGCCGGCTTTCATAAAAAAGAAAATAGTGAATGACAGAATTATCGTGCCTATCAGGACTGATAATAACCAGGATTTCAACAAATCAAAGGAGAAGGTTTTGTGAGAGGTACGGTTGAACCCGTATTTTTCCTCAATTACAAAAGTGCGGTAAAAGGAAAAAGGCATTTCCAAGACCTGTAGGCCGGTAAAAAGAATCCCCGCGAACACCAGCCCCGTAGCCAATTCTTCTAAGCCGAAGCTTCGCGCTAATTGGTCAACAAAATTAAAACCACCGTAAATTATAAAAAAGAATGCGGTTAAAGTAAAGAAGGTAGCCTGGAAAAGTTTTAAAAAAGTATTTTCCCGCAAATACTGCTGCGCTTTATAATATTTAGCTGCATCGTAAAAACCCTTAAACTCCGAAGGCAGTTTTCCTGACGCAAAGCCAATATTGAGAGTTTCGGCCAAGAAAGATAAAAAATAGTTAGCAAATAAGATAACCAGAATTACCACTAAGTATAAATTCATTTACTCTCTCCGTCAATAATACCAAGGAAATTTAAAAAGGCCGACAAGGGCCTTTTAACTTTATACCTGCAACCCAGCTGCCTTAACAGTCTGAGCGTTCCTGTCGGCAAGCTTTGGGGAGCGTTGCAAGGTGATTCAGGAGCTCTGCAAGCACCGAACGATCTCTGAACTGCCTTAGGCCTGTGGCTTTGCTCTATGCGTTCTATCAGCATAGAGCAGGACCAAAACCAGATTGGTTTTTAAATCCTGCGTCCTCCAGTTTCCCAGAGTTTGCCCCTATCGGCAACTAAAGTATATAACACTTTTGCAACTGTTGCAAATTGTTCATTTTTCTAAATGTAAAGTCTGTGTAGGGAATGCAAACTCTATGGAACGTTTCTCAAATTCTTCTTTTATTTTAAAATTTATAGCCTGCTGGATATCCATGTATTTATTGTAGTCGCTACTCACAACGTAATAAACAACTTCGAAAATCAAGCTAAAATCGCCATAAGAGAAAAAATGCGCCCGGTCAAAGATAGTATCTTCTATGCCGGTTATTATATCTTTAATTATCTTAGGTAATTTTTTTAGTTTATCCAGTGGAGTCCCATAAACTACGCCTATCTTAAAGGCCACTCTTCGTTTATCCATGCGTTTATAATTGCGTAGGCGGGAATCGGTAAGGTCGGAATTTGAAAACACCAGCTGCTCACCGCTTAAACTCCTTATTCGCGTTGTTTTTATGCCTACGTGCTCAACCGATCCCAGAAGGTCATCGATAATTATAAAGTCTCCCACTTCAAAGGGACGGTCGAATATTATCGAAAAATAGCTAAATAAATCTTTTAACAAAGCTTGAGCTGCTAAAGCTATCGCTACTCCGCCGATCCCTAAGCCAGCGATTACGGTTGATATCTTAAAACCCAGATTATCAAGAAAGAATACTGCGGCCAAAGACCAGACTATAAATTTTACTACTTTCAATATCCCGCTAAGGCTGTGTTCGAAATTAAGATTTCTAGAATTTTTGGACCAATAGCTTAAAAAAACATAGGTAATTAACTCAAGAATAAAACGGGAAAAGAAAACCGTAACAAAAGCCATAGCCAAAACGTTTACGGTTCTTGTCATATAAGGATTCAGGCTGAGCGTCTTTACTGCTAAATAGGTAATAACAAAATGTAAAAATGGCAGTATCAACTTGTCCAGCAGGGCAACAAGGAAGTCGTCAAAAGTAGTAGTTGTTTTTAGAGCCAGCTTTTTTAGCCGGTTAAGCAGGCATCTTCTAAATATCTTTACAATGATGAAACCGGCAAGTATAAAGGCTCCAGCTAACAAATAGGCTGAAACAGTATTGTCAAAATAAGAATAGCTAAAAAAACTAACCATGGATACCTCCGAATTTTTAAATTTTTATTTTAGCCGGTCTTCGGGTTAGCGATAAAAGGATTATGGCGGCCGGATTGAACCTTAAGAGTTTCCTGTAGGTTTGCTTCATCTAAAAAACCCAGCTCTTTCAAAACCTCACCCAAAAGTACCCCCTTCCTCCAATGTATATTCAAGGCTTCATCAAGCTGCTCATAGGTGATTATCCCTCTGGCCAGCAATAACTGTCCCAGAGGCGTGTATTCTTTAAAATTTTCGTGTTTTTTATAAATTCTGGGCGTCTTGACTCCGGAAGCTTTAGAATCTCTCCTATCAGCCATAAATTTGCTTTCCGGTATGGTTTTTAAGTAACGCTTCAATTCGGCCGTTCTTTCATTCAACTCGATTATATTTTTTATATTCGAAGTATATTCCCTGTTTATAACCGCGATGGAAACTCCTATCAAGGGGATATCCCTAACTTTTCTAGAGCGGTCACGCGTAGTAATGTAACCTTTGAGACGGTCATTCTCTGAGTAATGAAAAGGAACCGCGTGCTCAAAGGCTTCAATAAAGTTATGGCAAATCTCCTCATACTTATCAAGCGTAGTCACAAAAGCAAAATCATCCCCCCCTATATGGCTTAAAAAATCATCATGGTTGCCAAGATCTCCGAAAACTTTCAGAAGCATGCGAGAGGTATGAAGGATCACACCGTCTCCTTTCCTGTATCCATAAGCATCATTAAAACATTTAAAGTTGTCTATATCTACGTAACCGAAAGAAAAAGGTTCTCCTTTTTTTAGCTTTTCTGTGAGCACATCTTCAAGAATTTTGCCCCCCGGTAAGCCCGTTAAGGAGCTCGCATGAATGCTGTGCTGACAGCGGCGGATAGCCATCTCTATCCTGACCCTTAAATCTAGAGGATCAGGCGGTTTGATTAAATAATCATCTACGCCCTGTTTTAAATTTAACAGGTGGCCGCGTAACTGCCTTTTATTGATCAAGGTTATCGCCGGAATAAAAGCAGTCGAGAAGTTTTTCTTGAGTAACCGACAGATGTCTAACTGTTCCCGGTTGGCTGACTGCACATCTATCACAACAACATCTGGTGAAAGTTTTTTTGTAGTTTCGATAATGCTGTTTTTTGAAACAGCCGCCAGAAATACCTCATACCCCCAGCCGTCAAAACAAAAGCTCAGTACGTCTTTTAACTTTTGATCGGAAGATACGATAAGTATTTTTTTTGCTTTATCCATATGCCGGCATAATTTTATTTTTTCCAGTAATCATTTCCTTTCCTGAGACTTTGCGTTTTCTTCCGCTATCTTTTTTGCTATTTCTACCGGAACCTGGCTATATTTCTCAAAATGCATGGAACAGTTAGCTCGGCCGCTGCTTAATGACCTTACATTGCTGGCATAACCAAATGTTTCCGACAAAGGAACCTCTGAAATAATTATTTTGTAGCCGGACTTTTCCTCCATGCCCATGATTTTACCGCGGCGGGAACAAATGTAACCTACAATGTTGCTGGCATATTCCTCAGGGGTACTCACTTCAAGCAGCATACAGGGCTCAAGCAGAGCCGGTTCGCATTTAACAAAAGCACTTCTAAAACAGCCTCTGGCTGCCAGCTTAAAAGCCAGCTCAGACGAATCGACCTCATGGTAGGAACCATCTATTAATTTGGCCTTAAGGTCAACTACCGGATAGCCGGCGTATGAACCTTTGAGCATAGCTTCAATCAGCCCCTTCTCTACAGCCGGGATATAATTCTTAGGGATCGCTCCTCCAGTAATGGCATTTTCAAATTCAAAGCCTTCTCCCGAGCCGTTGGGTGAAAATTCTATAACTACGTGCCCGTATTGGCCTCGGCCGCCAGTCTGCTTGGCGTGTTTATATTCTTGGGTCGCAGGTTTCAAAATGGTTTCTTTATAGGCAACTTTTGGTTTCCCGGCTACAGCTGACACCTTAAACTCTTCTTTAAGGCGGTCAACAATTATCTCAAGATGCAATTCTCCCATGCCGGAAAGAATAGTCTCTGAAGTTTCTTCATCCGTATGCGCCCGAAAAGTGGGGTCTTCTTCGGCAAGCTTGGCCAAAGCTTTACTCAGCTTGTCCTGATCAGAGCGGCTCTGAGGTTTTATGCTTATGGAAATCACTGGCTCGGTAAACTCTATGGATTCAAGAATAACAGGATTGCCTGTATCACACAAAGTATCACCGGTAAGGGTATTATTAAGGCCTACCACCGCCACTATATCGCCGCAAAAGGCAGCTTCTAAATTTTCTCTTTGATTGGCATGCATCTGCAATATTCTGCCTACCCTTTCTTTTTTATTCTTTCCAGAATTAAAAACATATGTTCCTGACTTAAGAAACCCGGAATAAACACGGATATAGACAAGTTTCCCGATATGCTGGTCGGCCTGAATCTTAAAGGCTAAAGCCGAAAACGGTTCTGTGTCAAGAGGGAGCCTTTCTATTATTTTTTCCGAATCGGCAATATCGTGGCCCTTAACTGCCGGGATGTCCGCCGGCGAGGGAAGGTATGTATCTACAGCGTCCAACAGTTGCTGGACTCCTTTATTTTTAAAAGCAGAACCGCAAAGCACCGGCACTATCTTGTTGGCAACAACAGCCCCCCTAATGGCTTCAACGAGTTCTTCTTTAGCTAAGGATTTTTCTGACTT
>JBAYNQ010000117.1:0-4923 GCA_041678705.1 Candidatus Omnitrophota bacterium | reverse complement strand
GGGCTTTATTGCTTCTTATACTGACATCCCGGTTATAGGAGTTGCCCTTGATGGTGGACTCTTGGGCGGGCTTGATGCTCTTTTCTCCATTACGGGCTCTCCTAAGGGGCTGGGGTTAGTGGCTTCCGGAGTGGGCAAAAGCGCTTTTATAAATGCGGTCATTTTTTCTTTAGAGATCCTTGCTCTTGGAGACAAAAAGTATACTCTTAAATTAAAAGCCCTAAAGAGCAAGTTTAAATAAAGTGTACCGTCTCTTCTAAATCAATGATCTCAAAGATGGCTACGTAGGGCTATTTGAGTTTTTTTGAGTCTGCGTTTTAGCTAATAGCTTCTATTCCGAAACAGGCGCAATCAACATTTAAGCCATGAAAATTGCTTTAACCGTTATGTGTAGGTAATCAATGGAAAAAATAACCATAGACCCCGCTAACATTGATAATGTTTTAATCGAGAAGGCGGCAGGGGTTATTCTCGATGGCGGAGTGGTAGCGTTTCCCACCGAAACTGTTTACGGTTTAGCTGTTATTGCCGGCAGAAGCGATTTGCTAGAGAAGCTTGCTTTATTAAAAAAAAGGCCTCAAGATAAACTTTTCTCTTTGGCTCTGGATACTCCTACCCAGGTACTCAACAATTATTTTGACATTATGCCCCCCTTTGGGTATAGGCTGGCGGAAAAGTTTTGGCCGGGTCCACTAACGGTCATTTACTATACTTTTAACAGCACAAAAATCGGAGTGCGTATCCCCAGTCATCCCATTGCAAAGCGTATTTTAAAATTTACGCCTGCAGGAGTATACTTATCTTCGGCAAATATAAACGGCCAAAAAGAAGCAGTGTCTGCTGCTGAGGTAGAAAGTTTTTTCCCTCAGGGAATCGATCTATTGGTTGATTCTGGTACAATACCAGAGGCAAAGCCTTCAACGGTGGTCGATGTTACCCAAAGGCCTTTTAAAATTTTGCGCCAGGGAGCGGTCAGCGAGCAGGATATCGCCAGGGTTTTTGTTAAAAAGCGGATACTTTTTGTTTGCACGGGTAACAGTTGCCGTTCGCCCATGGCGCAGCTGCTTCTGGAGAAATATTTACGCCGTCAAAAACCTTATTTTGATAACAGGTATGAGATTGTTTCTGCCGGAATATCGGCTCTGCCCGGAGCGAAAATATCTTCTTATGTAGCAAGGATTTTAGAAGAAAAAGAAAACCTGATTTCAAGGGATTTTTCAGCCCGTAGGCTGGATAAGTTTATGGTCCTTTCGTCAGACTTTATTTTTACCATGGAAGATGCTCAAAAGAATTATATTCTAAGGTTTATCCCTCAGGCCGAGGGAAGAGTTTTTAATCTAAAGCAGTTTATTGTACCCGAGCCCCAAGGAGATATAGCTGACCCTATCGGCCGCAATACGGATGTTCATCAAGCAGTATATAGCTTGATAAAGGAAGCAGTTTTGGAACTTAAAGACTGGCTTTAGAGATTATAAAAAAACCGTAAAATTAAAGTGCCGAAGTAACAGAAAGAGAGGAAGATTATGAGGATAACATTGGCAAGTGATCATCGGGGTTTTAAACTAAAAAACACTCTATCAAGATTTTTAAAAGAACAAGGCTATGAGGTTATTGACTGCGGCACATTTTCCAAAGAGCCGTGTGATTACCCGGATTATACTTATCTGGCCGCTTCAGCCATAAAGAATAAAAAAGCCGAACGAGCTATTATTATTTGCTTTACAGGCATCGGCAGCTGCATCGCCGCCAATAAAGTGAAGGGGGTTAGGGCTGCGCTTGTATATAATTTGAAAAGTGCTTATATGTCGCGTCGGCACAATAACAGTAATGCCATGGTTATACCTTCTTATCTTTTTAAAATTGATTATATCAAGAAAATAGTTAACCGCTGGCTCAGAGAAGAATTTGAAGGCGGCAGACATTCTCGCAGGCTAAGGAAAATAAAAGAAATAGGGGAGAGAGAAAATGTTTGAAGAATTAAAGCGGGTAGACATAAAAATATACGAAAGTATTAAAAAAGAACTTACCAGGCAGAGAGAACACCTTGAACTTATCGCCAGCGAGAATTTTACTTCTCGCGCGGTCCTGGAAGCTCAGGGCTCTGTTTTGACCAATAAATACGCCGAAGGTTATCCTAAGGCCCGCTGGTATGGTGGGTGTGAGTTTGTTGATGAAGCTGAAGATTTGGCTCTTTCCCGGGTCAAAGAGTTGTTTGGGGCCGAATACGCCAATGTTCAGCCTCATTCCGGCAGTCAAGCTAATATGGCGGTTATGATGGCAGTCTTAAACGCTAAAGATACTATTCTAGCTATGGATTTGGCCTGCGGGGGGCACCTTTCTCATGGCCACCCTTTAAACTTTAGCGGTAGATTTTACAATATTATTTCCTATGGGGTGAATAAAAAAACAGAAGCTTTAGATTATGACGAGATCGAAAGCCTGGCGTTGGAACATAAACCTAAGATGATTATCGCCGGTGCCAGTGCTTATCCTAGAATCATCGATTTTAAACGTTTCAGGGCGATAGCGGATAAAGTGGGAGCATATCTTTTGGTGGATATGGCTCATTTCGCCGGCCTGGTGGCAGCAAAAATTTATCCTAATCCTTGCGAGTATGCCGAATTTGTTACCTCTACGACTCATAAGACTCTGCGTGGCCCCAGAGGAGGGTTTATCTTAGCTCGAGAGAAGTTCGGCAAGAAAATCAACACGGCCGTTTTCCCGGGGACTCAAGGCGGCCCCCTGATGCATGTTATCGCGGCTAAAGCGGTTGCTTTTGGCCTAGCGCTTAAAAAAGACTTTATTGATTATCAGAAACGAGTAGTGGCTAATGCCAGCTATTTTTCCAGCTTAATGGAAAAAAAAGGCTATAGAGTCGTCAGCTCAGGAACGGACACGCATCTTTTCCTTTTGGACTTAAGGGCAAAAGATATAAGTGGCAAACAAGCTTCGGCGCTTTTAGAAAGTATAAATATAACTGTTAACAAAAATCTTATACCGTTTGATCCTATGCCTCCTGCAGTTGCTAGCGGTATACGCATCGGGACACCTGCGGTCACAACCCGAGGAGTAAAAGAGGAGGGCATAGAGAGAATCGCTGAGCTTATGGATAGCGCCCTACAGAATAAAGACAACCAGGAAGCTCTTCTTAGAATTAAACAGAAAGTGGTAGAATTTGCAAAGAAGTACCCTCTTTATGAAGAGGTTGTTTTAAAATAAGGCTTCCTAATGAGCCGAATAAATTTATAGGTGAAACTTATGGTTAAGAAAGAAAAAATTAAACGTCCCAGTTGGGATGAGTATTTCATGAAGGCAGCTTCCTTGATTTGTGAACGCTCGACTTGCCTGCGGCGCAAGGTGGGGGCTGTTTTGGTTAAAGACAAACATATTCTTGCTACCGGATACAACGGTGCTCCTATGGGGATAGAACATTGTGATGCTGTAGGTTGCCTTAGGCAAGCCCAAGGTGTGCCTTCCGGCCAAAGGCATGAAATCTGCCGGGGCTTGCACGCGGAGCAAAACGTCATACTGCAAGCGGCTTTGCATGGCGTTTCAACCAAAGGCAGCAGTCTTTATATAACACACACTCCTTGTAGCATTTGTGCTAAAATGATTATCAATGCTGGCATAATAGAGATAGTGGTTTTAGACGAATATCCTGATAAAATGGCTATAGAATTTTTAAAAGCTGCTAAAGTGAAAATACGTAAAGCTTCCAAAGGTAAATAATAAAATTTTACTTAGAACAGTTTGAAATTTTTTGGCTAAATCTAAACCCCGAGGTGAATAATGAAATGCCCCTATTGTAATAGCAGTGAAAATAAAGTTACAGATTCTCGCGAAACTTCAGAAGGCGTGGCTATACGCCGCCGCCGGGAGTGCCTTAACTGCAATAAAAGGTTTACTACTTATGAATATGTTGAGAAAACGCCGCTTATGGTTATCAAAAAAGACGGCCGTCGCGAACCTTTTAGCCATCAGAAAATTCTTTCCGGGCTTCTTAAGGCTTGTGAGAAGCGTCCGGTAAGCGTGGAAAAGCTGGAGGTTATAGTTAACGAGATAGAAGCCGAGCTGCAAAAAAGATTTGAACAGGAGCTAGAGTCTCATTTTGTAGGTGAGCTGGTTATGGAAAAATTAGCCAAGCTTGACGATGTGGCTTACGTTCGCTTTGCTTCTGTTTACAGGCAGTTTAAGGACATTAATCAGTTTATGCGGGAATTAAAAGATGTTTTTAGCAAGAAGATTAAATAAAGAACATGATAGAGATGGAACTTTCCAGAATAATAATCGATGAGGCAAAAAAAGAACAGGTAATTGTTTTAAAAGAAAAAGGCGGCCAGAGAGCTTTACCTATTGTTATAGGTATGAACGAGGTTACAGCGATAAAAATGACTCTGGGAGGGTTCAGGTCGCCTCGGCCGCTATCCCATGACCTTATGCTTTCAATTGTAGAGGTGCTGGGAGTCAAGTTGGAAAAAGTCGTCATAGATAATCTGATCGAAGGCGTATTCCATGCTAAGCTTTATATAAGCAATAAAGATACAATGCTTAAAATTGTCGATGCCCGCCCTTCTGATGGCATTGCTTTAGCGGTAAGGGCTAAAGCTCCTATTTTTGTCCACAGTCAGGTTTTTGATAAATTATCTTAATAATTTGTTTACTTAAAGCATTCGATTTATCTATAAGGCTCCAGGCTCTGGTTTGTAATGATTTGAATTAAACCTAAACATTGCCGTTAAGCTGTAAACATAAGGGGGGCAGGTGACTATCCCGGTTTTTCTAAAAACAATTCCTTATCTTTCTCTGATAACTGCCATTGCGAAAAAACACAAGATAAATGTATGGCTTGTCGGAGGGTGCCTGAGAGATTTTTCTCTGGGCAGGACTGCTAACTTATCAGATTTTGACTTTTGTGTTGAGAGC
>JBAYNQ010000116.1:0-4941 GCA_041678705.1 Candidatus Omnitrophota bacterium | reverse complement strand
TAAGCCTGCGATGACGAAGGGTTAGCCTCTATGACTTTATTGAAATACTCTACGGCATTATGATAAGACTGCTTTTGTGTGTACAGCAGGGCTATCTCATAATATACTCTGGAATCTTTGGGGTTGAGCATTTCGCTCTCTTTCAAGAGAGTAAAAGCCTGATCCCAATCACCTTGACGGGCAGCTTTTTTACCTTTTCTTAAAAAAGACCTGGCCAATGAAATATTATTAACACAGTAAGCTTTTTTGAATTTTTCTAAAGCACTTTCAGCCATCCTTCTATACTCAGCATTCTCCTGGCTCCTGAAGGAATTTCGCGCCGAAAACATATAGACAAAAGCTTTTTGATAATCTCCCTGTTTCTCCAGGCACAACGCTAGATAATATTTGGCTTCGCCGAAATCTTGATACAGAACCAAAGCTTGCGAAAAATAATTTGCTGCCTCGGTATAATCTTTCTTTTCGAAAAAACATACACCAAGATTGTACAAAAGGATTTCCTTTTGATGATAACCCTCCGGGGACAGTATCTTAGCTTTTTGCAGCAGGCGCTGAGCAGTTTTAATATTGCCTTCCTTGATGTGGACAATAGCTAAATTAATGTAAGCATCAGGATTTTCGGGAGATAGATTTATAGCTTTCCAGAGCAGTTCTTTTGCTTCCTTATACAGGCTCTCCTGGAAATAGTAGGTGCCGTTATCAATGTATTGTTTATAAAGAATTTGAGAACCAAGGGTTTCTTGTGAACTAACCTCGGAATAAAAATCCTGCCCCTTTGCCGGGAGAGGCAAAAGAATAGTGAACATCACCACTGCCGGTAGAAATAAAAGACATTTTACGAATTTTATCATGTTTAAATTATATCCGAAATGCCTTGTGGAGTCAAACTCAGTTGCAAATTGAACACCAGAACACCAGAGCACCAGGGTACCAGAAAAACCCCAAACAGAAACAGCTTTAAGCTAAATTATCGGTGTTCGGTTCTCGGTTGTCGGTTTTAGGATTTTACCCAATCCAAACAATTTATTTCTATGTATTTCCATATATTTCTATCATATTTCTGCTAAAGAAATGTTCTTCGGTTTTTTGGTCTTTCAGTTTTTCAGTTCTTCAGTTCTTCGGTTTTCCTCAACCTTAACCTTAACCTTAGCCTCAACCTATATAGCCTATAGTCTATGGACTATCGACTACTTATCCTTAAGCCATATCTTTCTCATCTCTTCAGTAATTTCTCTTTGTAGAGAATAATTGATCTCCTTCCCTTCCGGTGTCTGAGACTGCTTTATTTTTACAAACTCATGGATCCTCAGGCTTCTGGCTCCTTCACGCTTCGTAAAATCCCTGATTTCCCTGTCATCACTTACCACAAGAACCTGGCTTTTGTTTGATAAGGACTTAAGTTTTTTATGAATAAGTTCATCAGCACTCAAGCTTTGGCTGAAAACTAATTCATAATCTCCCTTCTCCTGGGATGCCGCTAAGTTAAACGAACCGTCAAAGACAATAACAACTTTGTTGTTACGGCTGCCGGTAAGTTTGTTCATTCTTATGTATCGGATCAAACTACAGTGGGGCTCAACTGAACTTTTCAGGCTTTTTATCCGATGGACGAGATTGAAACCATCTATGATATACACTAACATAAAGGATGCCTCCCAGAATACCCATAACTACCATAAAAATCAGGTTAAGCAAAGAAATGCCTAAACCTATGCTTTTGTCAATACCTATGAGAGAAAAGAAATAAACTGCTGATGCTTCCCGTGTTCCTGCCCCGGCGATAGTTATCGGGATAAGTGCGATTGCCCCTACTATCGGCACTAACATTAAAAAATATATAACCCCAATATCCAAATGGAATCCTTTCGAGGCAACGAAAAATCCCAAGGGAGTAAGAACTTGTACCGGAAAAGAAAAAATCAAGCTTTTAAAGAAAACTGCCGGATTTTTTTTAAAAAAATAAAGATGCTCATGAAAAGATAACACTTTCTTTCGCAATCGCGACTGTTTCTTAAAAATCTTCATTAGAAATAAAAAAAATGTCTTGCTGAATATTACCAGAGAAACGAAACTGACAATGCCGAGAAGCAACGCCAGAGAAAGTATAACAGTTTTGTCGTGAATTAGGTTTCTTCCCAATAAAAAGGAAATAACAGCCACAAGCATCAACGCTGCTGAACCGCTAAATCTATCCATTAAAATTGAGGAAGCGACTTTACCCGGATGGCCATGCCGATAAGAAATGCTAAAGGCCCTGAAAACGTCTCCAGCCACAAAGGAAGGAAAAAATAAATTAAAAAAAAGCCCGCAAAAAAAAGAATAGGACACTTCTCTTAAAGAAACTTTTATTTTTAAAGAAGACAGCAAAAATTTCCATCTTAACAGTGCCACCACATAGCTAAGAAAAAATAGGCAACCACCAAGGACAAGATATATTTTTGAAGAGTTTTTGTAGACGTTAACGATTTTTTTGTAGGGCACAAACTTAAATAGAGCGATAAGGATTGATGCGGTTATAATAAGGCGAAAAATAAAAAAGAGCTTTTTTTTCACTTTTAGTTAAACGCTTATATATCGTCCCTTAAGATACTTGTATGCGCCGATAGAAGCCACAGCCCCTTCGGAAGCCGCGGTTATCAATTGCCTCAAAGGCCGCTTCCTGCAATCACCGGCAGCCCAGATAAACTTACAAGAAGATTGCATCTCTTCATTTGTAATAATAAATCCTTTCTCGTCCGTAAGGAGCCTACCCTGAAACCGCTCTGTATTAGGCTTAACCCCCACCGCGATAAATAAGCCGTCTATTGATAACTCCCGCTGGCGATTTTCTACAGTATCCTGGATAAGTATTCTATTCAAAAGACTATTACCGCCAACCTCTTTAACTACGTTGTTATATATAACTTCAATATTATCTTTTTGGGCTATTTCTTTTTGCAAGTAATCCAGGGCTCTTAATTGATCGCGGCGATGTATGAGGGTAACTTTTCTGGCTATGCCTGATAAGTATATAGCCTCTTCCACCGCGGTATTACCTCCTCCTACAACCGCCACATTTTTATCACGAAAGAAAAAACCATCACATACCGCGCAATAGGACACCCCCTTGCCGGAGAATTCTGCTTCGCCTTTGGCCCCGAGTTTTTTAAATGTTGCACCTGTGGCTATAATGCAACCTTTTGCTTTGTAAGTTGACTTGGTAGTTACCACCTCAACCCCCGGCAAAGACTCAGCGATAGCAATATTGGTAATGTTGTCTGTAATAACCGGGATATTTAATTCTGATAAGGTTTTGCTAAGATTTTCGGCCAAACCCCAGCCTTTTAAACCTAGCCCTAGGCCTATATAATTGTCTATTTTTTCCATCAGCAGAAGTTGGCCACCGACAGCTTTTTCTTCGCATAAAACAAAATCAATGCCGGAACGTTTAGCGTAAACGGCAGCGCTTACTCCAGCGATCCCCGCTCCGATTATGA
This sequence comes from Candidatus Omnitrophota bacterium, assembly GCA_041678705.1. Lineage (GTDB taxonomy): Bacteria > Omnitrophota > Gorgyraeia > Duberdicusellales > 4484-171 > JAQUWY01. The sequence continues at coordinate 1,465 of JBAYNQ010000116.1, read as the reverse complement.
CAATTTCCGTATTTTTAATGCTCATATGATTTTATTTTTTAAATAAAGAGATGTAATATTCCCGTGAACGGTTATAAGTTTTCTCAGCTTCAGGAGGGAAGAAACAACCCGGGAGTTCATCATTGGATAGATGATGCCTGACACACTCACAGCACTCCCCCTTACGTGAGCAGGAAGGATAGGTACAAGGGCAATCTCTGCTATTAGCTTCCTTGTTTACGCAACGCATTTCTAGTCCTCCTCGATATTTCTTTAAGCTTAAGAACTGCTTTCAATCTATCAAGCAAAGATATGCGGTCGATAAAAACAATGCCGTTAATATGGTCTATTTCGTGCTGAAAAATAATCGCCAATATTCCTTCCAATTCTAAATCAACATTTTGATTATTTTCATCAATCCCCGAAACCCAGACTTTTTCAGACCGCTTGACTTCCAATTCCAGCCCGGGAAAACTCAGGCAGCCTTCACAAGATTCAGTTACACCCTGGCGTTTTGTAACCCTCGGATTGACTAACTTAAATAGCTTATCTTGCCACTGGACTACAATCAACTGCATATCCAGCCCAACCTGATTCGCGGCAAGGCCAACGCCGTCGTTTATGCGCATAAACGAACTCATCTCTTCGAGGAGATTGCGTACCCCTGAATCAACGGTGCTAACCTTCCGGCTTTTCTTTCTTAAAATCTTTTCAGGCCAAGTATGTATTCTTAATTTTGTTGTTTTCATCTAATTCCACGTAACGAGCCTTAAAGGCTTTTATCTCATCATCAGAAAGCATCCCGTACGATATAATAACGATTTTATCCCCTTTAAACCCCAGGCGGGCAGCCGGGCCGTTTAGGCAAATAACGCCGCTGTTTTTATTCCCCTTTATAACATAAGTCTGCAATCGAGCTCCATTATGTAAATTTAGAACATCGACCCTCTCGCCCTCAAGCAAACCAGCCTCTTCCATTATAGCTTCATCAATAGTTATACTCCCCTTATAGTAAAGCTGAGCGTCGGTAACGCTGGCATAACTTACTTTTGATTTTAACATTATTCTCATCATTTTTTTTGCCTCCTCAATGATAATTTGATGATGCAATTTTTCTTCGCCACAGCTGCCTTCTGCCAGCCAAAGCTTAAGAAATTACAGCTTCATTAGAATTGCCCCGAAGAATTTCTCACTGATGGACTTATCGTGCCCTGCCATTATCAATGGAGATTAGATTTTCTCTTAACTAGTTTATAGGTCAAACGGGCAATCATTAATTCTTCGTCAGTAGATACGACCATGATTTTTGTCTTACTGTTTATAACTTTCTTCAGCTTTTTCTTGATGTCTGAAATAAACTCACGGGAATTCTCCCCTATCCCGCCAGTAAAGCATATCGCGTCTACCCCGCCTAAAGCAAAGTAATAGGCACCTATGTATTTTTCAATACGGTAAGAAAACATATCATAAGCTAATTTCGCAAGAC
>JBAYNQ010000115.1:0-4951 GCA_041678705.1 Candidatus Omnitrophota bacterium | reverse complement strand
CGCGGCTAAACTTAGCTTTTTTGTAAATAAAAAATTGAGTTTGAAGCTTGTTTTTATATAATAAGCAATAAAACAGTTATTCGACGGAAAAAAGGGGGGGCAATGGATAAAGGTATAACTGCGATTAACGAAAAAGTAAAACAAGAAAGCGTTTTTATCAGGGATATTGTAGGCCAAATACGTAAAATTATTGTGGGCCAGGATTATCTTATAGGAAGGCTTTTAGTTGGAATGTTGGCCAACGGCCACATCCTGGTAGAAGGAGTTCCGGGCTTGGCTAAAACTCTGGCGATAAAGACTGTCTCCCAAGCTATAGATACAAAATTTCAAAGGATACAATTTACTCCCGACCTTCTTCCGGCCGATCTTCTGGGAACTTTGGTATATAACCCCAAAGAAGGTACTTTTACTACCAAAAAAGGCCCCATATTTGCCAATGTTATTCTGGCTGATGAAATTAACCGCGCTCCGGCTAAAGTCCAAAGCGCGCTTCTGGAAGCTATGCAGGAGAGGCAGGTAACTATAGGTGAAAGCACTTTTAAGCTTCCTGAGCCTTTTTTAGTTATGGCAACTCAAAACCCAATAGAGCAAGAAGGAACCTACCCCTTGCCTGAAGCCCAGACCGACAGGTTTATGCTCAAGCTCAGTATTACTTACCCGATCATGGGTGAAGAACATAAGATTATTAAAAAGATGGCTTTCACCAGCACAGACCTTAAAGTCGATCCGGTTATTAAGCCTGAAGATATCCTGCGGGCGAGGGCTGTGGTAGACGAAGTTTATATGGACGAAAAAATAGAGAAATATATTTTAGATATAGTATTTGCTACCAGAGAACCTAAACGCTATAAACTTGACGATTTAACCAACCTTATACAATACGGCGCTTCTCCCCGGGCCAGCATAGCTCTGGTTGTGGCATCTAAGGCTTATGCTTTTATACAGGGAAGAGGCTATGTCACTCCTCAGGATGTTAAATCTATCGGCATGGATGTTTTAAGGCACAGGGTGATTGTAAGCTACGAGGCCGAAGCCGAAGAAAAAACCTCAGAAGATATCATTAAAAGAATATTTGACGAAATTGAAGTCCCCTAAACACAGATAATATAAGTACGGGTTGCCTTGCTTAGCTAAAGCTACGAATGGCAGACAAGTTGCAAGTTGTATCAGGTAAAGGCATAGGTTTAGGTTGAGAAGAACCGAAGAACCCAAAAACATAAAAACGGAAAAACAAAACCAAAAATAACGAACCCGCATCGTCATTTTTGGGTGAATTGGTTGAGTTAAATATTGCAGGTCGTCAAAGGCGGGTTACAAGCGCCAAGCGCAAGCCTTTTCGGAAATGATCTGGGGCGTGAAACCTGTTACTTGAGGCCTGGAGCTTGCAATGTATCTACTTTATCGTCTATTGTCTATTGACCATAGACCATTGACTATAAGCGGTTATGATTCCAAAAGAGATTTTAAAAAATATCCGCAGAATCCAGATAACGACATCCCGTATGGTTACGGATGTTTTTGCCGGACAGTACCACAGCATTTTTAAGGGCCGGGGGATGGAATTTGATGAGGTAAGAGAATATCAGCCGGGAGATGAGATTCGTTCCATAGACTGGAACGTTACTGCCCGTACCGGCCGCCCCTTTATTAAAAAATTTGTAGAAGAAAGGGAGCTTACGGTGATGATTCTGCTGGATATGTCCCAATCTTCTTGCTTTGGCACCATAGGTAAACTAAAGAGCCAGCTAGCTGCCGAAATCTGCTCTGTTCTGGCTTTTTCAGCCATCAAGAATAACGATAAAATTGGGTTTATTGCTTTTACCGACAAGATTGAAAAGTTTGTTCCGCCTCATAAGGGCCTGCGGCACGTTTTACGGGTTATTCGGGAAGCTCTTTATTTTCAGCCGCAGGGCAAAAAAACCGATATACCCCGGGCTCTCGAATATTTAAATAGAGTTACAAACCATAAAACCGTAACTTTTATTATTTCTGATTTCTATGCCAGCAATTTTAAAAAAGCCTTAGCCATTTGTAATAAACGGCATGATACTATAGCTGTTACTATAACTGATCCTAAGGAAATAAACCTGCCTGATGTAGGAATGATAAAACTTGACGATCCTGAAACCGGCAAAAGCTTCCTGATAGACTCTTCGGATACCGGCCTGAGAAAAAAGTTCAATAAGAATTCCATAGAAAAATTTTCCCAAAGAGAAAAAATATTTCGTTCAGTCAACGTGGACCACTTGAGTATCCGCACGAATGAGCCTTACAATAAAGCTCTTTTTAACTTTTTCAAGCTACGTTCGATGAGAAGAAGATGAATCTATGAAAGGAACAAAAAATAACTGTTTTAAGCTTTGTGCCAGCGTGCTTTTATTTTTTTTGTCAGCAGGTATTTCTTTTGGTATTTCTGCCGCTGAAGTGCAGGTTAAAGCCTATGTTAATAATAATAAGGTATATATAGGGGATACCGTAAAATATATTCTGGAATGTAAACCCTTAAGAGCTTTAGAGGTAGAATTTCCTGATCTTCCAGATAAATTGGGAGATTTTTCTGTTCGTGAACAGGCTGTTAAAAGAAAAGGCTTTCAAAAGCAATACCAACTTGTTTCTTATAAGCCCGGCACTTTTACTATACCCGCTCTCAACGTCAAATACCGTTTTAATAATGCCTCTGAATGGCAATCTCTCCAGACCGATGAGGTTACCGTTGAGGTCGTAAGTATCTTGGGAGAATCAGGGGATATCTCGGATATCCGTGATATAAAAGGCCCCTTCATAACCTCAGGCGGCATAAGCTGGCTTGTGATTATTGTTTTGATAATAATAGCGGTAGCCATTGCTGCTTATTTTGCTTTAACAAATAGGCACGGGCTGATTCAAAATATTGAAGTCATAAAATCGGCTCATGAAATAGCCTATGAGGCTTTGAAGGAGCTCAAGCGCAAGGATTATTTAAGGCTTGGCAAAATCAAAGAATTCTACGCGGAGCTTTCTTTTATTGTCAGGGCCTACCTTGAAAACAGGTTTAATCTCAGGGCCCCGGAAATGACAACCGAGGAGTTTTTAAATACTCTCCGGCAAAATGACTTTTTAAGCGGGAAATATAAAAATCTTCTAAAGGAATTTCTTTCTCACTGTGATCTTGTTAAATTTGCCAAATACGGCCCTTCAACCGAAGAGATAACTAAAACTTTCGATAGTGCCGTAAAGTTTGTGGACCAAACAAAAATAGAAAACGATTCCGGTAAATATGATATTCAATAATCCTTACATTTTATTTTTACTGCCGTTAGCAATACTTTTTATCTGGTATGCGGATAAAAACAGACGGATCCCGGGGGTAAGATTTTCTTCCCAGGATTTTCTAGCGCAGCTGCCGGTGACTTTAAAAGTTCAAGTTAGCCGCAATATCGTAGTTCTGCGGATAGCAGCAGTAGCTTTATTTATTATCGCTTTAGCCCGTCCCCAGGTTCCTCTGGAAGATTCAAAAATCAAGACAGAGGGTATAGATATCGTATTGGCTATTGATTGCTCTCCCAGCATGCTTGCTGAAGATTTTGTTTTAAGAAACCAAAGGGTAAACCGGCTGGAAGTTGTTAAAGACGTAGTAAAAGATTTTATCCATAAGCGCCGCAGTGACCGCATAGGTATAGTGGCTTTCTCCGGGCAGGCTTACACTATCTGTCCGCTTACGCTTGATTATGGATGGCTTCTTTATAATCTCGATAGGATTAAAATAGGAATGTTGGAAAATGGCACTGCAGTAGGCTTAGGTTTGGCGACTTCTTTGAACCGCCTGAAAGATACTAAGGCTAAAGAAAAGATAGTTGTCCTCTTGACTGACGGCATTAATAATACAGGTAAGATTTCTCCTCAAATTGCTGCTCAAGTAGCTAAAACTTTAGGTGTGAAAGTTTATACGGTAGGTGCCGGGACTAAAGATTTAGCACCTTATCCTACTAAAGATATGTTTGGAAATATTGTTTACCGCAATATAAAGATAAATCTTGATGAGGATATGCTTGGGGATATAGCTTCCCAAACTGGAGCGCGTTATTGGAGAGCTGCAGATACAGATTCTTTGAAGAAAATTTATAATGAAATAGACCTTCTGGAAAAGACTCCCTTTGAAGAGAAAGGATATGCGGATTACAGGGAACTATTCGGCGTGTTTTTGATGCTTGGCCTTATTGCTATATCTTTGGAGATTATTTTAAATAATACCTGGCTGAGAAAAATTCCCTGATTTGTTGGTTAGGCAAGGAGATTAGAAAAAATGAGATTTGTTAATTTAGGAGCCGTTAACCTATTCTGGCTGCTGGCAGGGCTAGTTGTTTTTTACATCTGGGCCGTTGCCGAAAGCGGCCGGACTAAAGAAAAGTTTGCTCAGAAGTCTTTAATGACTGATTTGGAAAAAAATTTTGAGCCTAAAAAGCGCCGCTTAAAAGCTTACTTTATACTTGCGGCGATGTTTTTGAGTATTTTAGCCATGATGCGGCCGCAATGGGGTTTTCAATGGCAGGAAGTTCATCGCAGCGGGTTGGATATTCTTATAGCGATTGATACCTCTAAGAGCATGCTTGCCGAAGACGTTAAGCCGAATCGGTTGGAAAGGGCAAAACTTGCAGTTAAAGACCTTATCCGCAAACTTAAGGGGGATCGGGTCGGCTTAATAGCTTTTGCCGGAAAGGCTTTTCTGCAGTGCCCTTTGACTGTTGATTATGGCGGATTCATGCTAACTCTCGATGACTTAAATGTTGACACTATACCCTTGCCGGGAACTTCTATATCTAGCGCTATCTATGAAGCCTTACGCAGTTACGAAGGAGGGATTAATGACTATAAGATACTGGTTCTTATAACTGACGGCGAGGATCACGAAGGTGACCCCATAGCCGCAGCCAAAGAGGCAAAGGCTAAAGGAATAAGAATATTCTGCGTGGGT
>JBAYNQ010000114.1:0-4998 GCA_041678705.1 Candidatus Omnitrophota bacterium | reverse complement strand
GCCGCAGCAGCACCGGCAGCCGCCGCAGGAAGTGGAGCACCAGCACCAGCCGCCGCAGCAGCACCAGCAGCCGCAGGAAGTGGAGCCGCAGCCCCAGCCGCAGCAGCACCAGCAGCCGCAGGAAGTGGAGCAGCACCAGCCGCCGCAGCCCCAGCAGCCGCAGGAAGTGGAGCAGCACCAGCCGCAGCAGCACCGGCAGCCGCAGCCGTCCCAGCTAAGCCAAAAGACCCTAAAGAAATTGCCAAAAGCCTAGGCAAGAGTTTTGAAATTCCGGCATTGCTAAAGAAAATTTTAATATATGCTAATGATAAAGATCAGGCACATTCTTACTTGCTTCGTCTAGCCGGAGAATTCTTCTCAGCAAGCGGAATAGATTTTGATAAAGCTAAGAAAGAAAAACATGTGCCGCCGACTAAAGAATTATTATTTGAGAGAGAAAAAGGCATAGAAGTAATAGGCTATTTTATTGACGCCGGAGTAATCAAGGTTGACTCTAAGCGCTATGAGATGGAAGAAGAGCTTATAAAGTATTTATTATCTTTAAAATCAAGAAAAGCTTTTGAGAAATTATTAAAAGAATTAGGCTTGCCAACAAAAGAACAAAAATCTGATACAAATGAAGAGCCTACAATAGATACCGTTATAGCTGCCGTAATAAAGAGAGTGAAGGCATTAGCTGGAGACGATTTTGATGAAGATAAAGCAAAAAATATAATTACGAGTGTAGTAAAGAGTGTGCGTGAGTGGCATATCCTTTCGAAAAATAAACAATTTAGTGTTTTGATAGATAGCCCGGATAAAATAAGAAATGTTATTTTTAGAGTTTCTGAAAGTGTGTTGAGTAAAGAATTTGACTTAGACGTGGAGGAGTTATTAAGAAAAAAAGAAGCTGGCAGGGCCGGAGCAGAATTTACGGTAGAAAAAGAAGCTGCGGAAGATCATGTTAAAGATCAAACATTAGTTTATGTATTAGGAAGCCCTCAGCAAACATATAACGACTTATTAAAAATAAAAGAATTGCTTTCAAAAAATACTAATTTGGTTGTTTATATTGTTGCCGCTAAAACAAGAGGTTTTTCTTATCTAGATGATCAAGTAGATAGCAGAGTTACTGTTAAGGAATTCGATGAATTTTTAGAAAGAGCAGACTTACTTGCTTTAAGAGGATTTGTTGATTCAAAGCGATTAATAGTTAAAGGCGGAGTTGAAAAAGATGATGAAAAAGAATTTGATTTAGGCCTTAACTCTGAATTGGTTGAACCGGGTGAGTATGAAGCAATATTTAGAGGTGATAAAACTGTTACAGAAAGACACGCGCTTCCGCTTGTAGGTAGAAACCCTAATTCACGTTCAGCTGAAGCCGGTGATGAAATCATAAAAGCGGCTTTAAGAAAGAAAGAAAAGTTCGCGGTTGCCTTTATGGACGTTGACGCTATTACCAAGTATCACTTTGGTTTTGGCCGTCACTTTAAGCTTGCCGGTAAAGTAAGGTTGATAATCGAAGATAGCATTAAAGAAGTTAATAAAAAACACGAAAATAATGGGGTGAGAGTTGAACAAGCGTCAGGCCACGGTGATGAATCAGTAATCATTATTACCGGTATAAGCAATCAGGAAGAAGTAGAAGCTATTTTAGATCGTATACGAAAAGAAGTAGTTAGACAAAGTATTGATCGTTTAGCAGTTGCTGAATTAGAAAATATCTCACTTCTACACAGCAAATATTTTGAGGAAATAAGAGAGCTGCTTAATTATGATTTAGTTAAACATAACAATAAATATTCTTTGATGTTTGATATCCGCCAAGAAAAGACTCCTCAAGAATCTCTAGAGAGAGTACTAGAAACTGTAAATGCCGTATTGCTTAAACGCAGAGGTATGACTATTAGGGCAAAAGCGCCGCAAGTTATTCCGGCAATGTCTGTTTCAATGGGCGCGGTTATTCATGGGCAAAGCAAAGCAAGCAAAACTGAAGATGAAGCCTTAAAAGAAATAAAAGAAGAAACCAGCCGTTTATTAAGGGAAAGTAAAGACAGCGGAACAAATATTGTCAGCACACAAGTTATCGGAAGAATATCTAAAGGAATAAGTCCAAAGACAGTAAACAGCGCATCAGCTAAAGGTAAAAAGGCTGAATATAAAGCAGGAAGTTTCCCTGAGGAAATAGTATCTATTCTAAATGAAAAATTTGATCATCCTGAAGGTATAGAGAGTCTACTTAACAGGATAGCAATTTTGGTTCTTAAAGGCGGTGAGTTAGGCGGCCTTGATTATGATGTACGTAAGGTAATATTAGAAAGATTACAAGAAGATTATGATGTATTTATAGGAAGAAGAACAAATCTTAGCCCTTCACAGGTTCTTACGGTTTGGGGTGATACAGGTATAACCCAAAGATTAAAATTATTAAGATCAAGCTTGCCTGAGGCTTCAAAAGGTTTAGTTAGTGAAGCTATAAAATATGTAGAGGCAAGAGATGGTGCAAGATTTGCAGCTTGGATAAAGGCCAGAGAAGATGATGTTGAGGCAAAGGCTGACAGTGATCAAAAATCAGACTTTGATAATGCCAACTTTGCTGCACTTACCTTCTTATGGTACTACTTAAGAGAAGATGTTCAGCTTTTAGTTCTTAAGAGAAAATCTCCAAGATTAGAGATACTTGCTAAATATGGGTTTAGTGAACAAACTGCTAAAGATTGGTTAAAGAATAAGAAAGGTTGGATTGTTAATAGAATAGATGATTTAAGTGAGCAGGATTTCTTAAATATAATTGGCGGCAACGCCCAGACATTAGAAAACACCGATACATTGCGCGGCGAAATCGGCTATCAAATGCTTTATGGATTTCTTAAGAATACTGCTAAAGGAGCTCGTAGCATGGGTGTACCTTATACAGCGCTTTATGCCTCAGCAAACGGAATGCATATACCTTGGCAGTCTGAGCTAGAGAAAGAAAAAGAGATATGGGAGCAAGAAATCAAAGTTGTTCTTAATAAAACACATAAGCCATATTCACCGCTTGCTCCGCCAACAACAGATATTAACGATTTAGAATCCGCCTATGAACCGGATTCATCAATTTCTAATCAATATAGAAATCCTCAGGAAATAGCCCAGCTTCTAAGCGAAAGAGCAGGTACACTTTCAAGAGGTTTATCAGACTATCAAATATACCTCTTACAGAAAAGAGTAGAATTTTTTATCAATAGCATTAATTCTGCTTACACCACTAACGATACTTATACTTACTACCATTCCTTAGTAGCAATAAGCGAATTTTTAAAATCAGTAGCCATTGAGTTAGCCAAAAAGAAAGATGCGCTTAATGTATATATAGCTAGAGATGCTGCTAATTACTGGCAAGCTGGGTACCTGTCAGCTACAGATAAAACAGTCTTTAAGGAAAATAATAAAGTTTTCCATTTATCCCGGGCAAGACTTGATGTTGCCCATTCAGTAATGATTGCTTTGCTTAAAGGAGCTGATGAAGAAGCAGAAAAGGGTAATTTCTGGAAATCTTTAACAATGAAATTCGCCCAGAAGGTGAATGAGGATAGAGAGTTTAGAGCAATCGCTGATGAAGTATATAAGAAATTAAAAACAGTAATCAACGGCCATAAAGATATTCGGTTTGTAGAAAGTATGGCTCAAGGTATTATGACAGCATTCTTAAAAGCGCTAGTAATATACAAAGATAAGCTGGATAAAGGGAAAAGTGACGAAAAAAAGAGAAATGAAAATAATATCGAGGAATTTATAGTTGCTCCTAAGGAAGATAAAAAAGGGCTTGAGGGCTTAAGGGCAAAGGGAAGAACAATTACAACTATTATTGATGAGTCAAAGCCCAAAGCTGAGGCAGTAAGGGGTTGGTTTGAGCGACACGGCCTTGAGTTTAGTGGTGAAATAGTGCAAGAAGCAAAAAGCGATGATGATGGTGTAAACATAAATAAAATATTTTTAGACCTTCTAGAAGCACAAATTTATCATGCCTTTTATCCATCTTCAGAAGTAAATTTAGGCCATCCAATAGAATTTGATGGTAAGAACTTAGTTAAATCTTCTGCGGTAAAGCAATTAGGATTTGTTCTAAGACAGGTTCTTTTAATGAATGCTTTATCAGATAATCCAGGATTTAAATTTAGCGAACTTGGCAGCGAAGCAGAAACAGTCAATCCTAATGATTTCTTACCTGCCGAGTATAAGCTTTTAGGCAAAGGTGAAGAGCTATTTAACTTTATAGTAGAAGCACACAATGAAGTATTTTCAACCGCGCCGGATAGAGACCAAGAAGAATTGCTAGTAAAACTTGCCGGATGGGTAAACTTAATGGCTGAGCAAATCGAAACCGGAAAAATGGCAGAATTTATAGAAGAAATTAAAGCTGCTCATGGCAATTCCGAATACTTTTATCAATTTGAAAGATTCTTATTTGAGTTAAGAGAGTTTGAGACATTTGAACCTTTTCATTTAAGCCTTAGCTGGTTAGTTGGAAGAGAAGGTTCAAAACCGGAAGATTTTTATAAGGAAAATGCAATCGCTAAGAGTGCCAATGCTTTAAGGAGCTTAAGAGAAAAGGTGGCAGTTGAAAAAAGAAAGTTACCTACAAGCTTAAGAATTACTAATTTTTACGGACACGAGAGCCAGAAGCAAGAAGAAATCGCTGAGCTAGGTTATAAGAGCGTATTAGTCGATCTATTTGAAGCAAAAGCAACCACTGAGGCTGCAGAAGAAACTTCTCCTGCAGTAGATAAGGATAGCCATATGAGATATTTCATCGGTGTTCTACCGTCTTTTGAAGTTGCAGAAGGTAAGAATAAGCGAAAATACAGTTATCAGGAGTTAATTACTAAGTTTGGTAATGAAAAAGCCAAAGAATATTTAGAGAAGTGGCAAGACGCTATAGAAAAAGAGTTTGCCGGTGGATGGGTAATGAGCGTAAGCCTTAATGGTAAGAATTACGCGCTAACAGGTAAAAGAGGCTCAATGTTATTTTATGCG
>JBAYNQ010000113.1:0-5014 GCA_041678705.1 Candidatus Omnitrophota bacterium | reverse complement strand
CAGCTAAGAGAAAAACAGAAAGTAAAGCGTATGTATGGCATGCTTGAGAGACAATTTAAACGCTTTTTTGTCGTTGCCAATCGTACTAAAGGGGCTACTGGAAGGACGCTTATCCAGCTCCTGGAAAGAAGGCTAGACAATGTTATCTTTAGGTCTTTGTTTGCTGTTTCCCGTAACCAAGCTAGGCAGTTTGTTAATCATGGTTCGGTGTTTGTCGACGGTAAACGCGTAAATATACCTTCTTATATCGTAAAAGAAGGCCAAGCCATTGAAGTTAAAGCTACCGAAAAGCAAAATCAGGTTGTAAAAGAAAATATCGAAGTCAGTTCAAAAGAACGCAGCGTTCCTACTTGGTTAAAGGTAGAGAAAGATTCTTTTAAGGTCAGCATAGTTCGTCTGCCCGAAAAAGAAGACCTTATCATGTCAGTTGATGAACAGCTGATAGTGGAACTTTACTCAAAGTAGAAGAATTAGAGATTCCAAATATAAATTTTTGCTTACACTTGGGATTGATTCGATTTGTAATTTTTTTTGAAAAATTACAAGCTTCATTAAGGAGGTAAAAAGATGGGAATAACTTGGCGAGATTTTCAGTTTCCTAAACGGGCAACGGTAGAACAGGAAACTTATAGCCCAAATTATGGAAAGATTATTGCCGAACCCCTGGAAAGAGGCTATGGGGTTACTCTGGGAAATGCTTTGCGGCGGGTTCTTCTCTCTTCCATAGAAGGCGCAGCAGTCACATCGATCAGGATTGAAGGGGTGTCACATGAATTCTCAACCATTGACGGGGTGCTGGAAGATGTTCCTGAGATTATTTTAAATATTAAAAACTTGGTTTTACGCTCTTATTCACGCTCGCCTAAGAAAATCTACATAAAAGCGCAAGGTGAAAAAGAAGTTACGGCTAAAGACGTAGTTACTGACGAGACGATAGAGGTTATTAATCCGGATTTACATATTGCCACGATAACTAACAGCAAAGTTAAACTTGAGATAGAGATGGAGGTAGGCAGGGGCAGGGGGTTTGTTCCGGCCGACGCCAATAAGCGTGAAGGGATGCCGATAGGAGTTATTACTATCGATTCTATATTTACTCCTGTAAGCCGCGTGGCTTTTAAAGTGGAGAATACCCGGGTAGGGAAAAGAACTGATTATGACAAACTTATCTTGGAGATATTCACTAATGCCAGCATAGAGCCAAAAGAAGCTTTGATTTATGCGGCTAAAGTTCTCAGCAAGCATCTTGAACTGTTCTTTACTTTAGGAGAGTTGCCTGAAGAAGAATATGAAGAGTTAACCCCGGAAGAGTCTGCCTTGTATGAAAAATTGAGGATACCGGTTTCGGAGCTTGAACTATCTGTTCGCAGCAACAATTGCCTTAGAGAGGCTGATATCAAGACTTTGGCGGAATTGGTGGAAAAAACAGAACCCGAAATACTTGCTTACCGCAACTTCGGTAAAAAGTCTTTAAATGAAGTTTCGGCACTCTTGAAAACCATGGGGCTTTCTTTTGGTATGAAGATTGATAAAAATAAATTGACAGGGATATCATGAGACATAGAAAAAAAAGTGAAAAATTATCACGTTCTCGTTCGCAGCGTAAGGCCTTGGTTAAATCGTTGCTTAGAGCTGTGGTTATAAACGAAAGAATCGTTACTACAACTTCTAAGGCAAAGTATCTTAGGGGCCGGACTGACGAGTTGATTACTTTAGCTAAGAAAGAAACTCTTTCAGCAAAGCGCTCTGCTTACCGTCTGCTTCAGGATCATAAACTAGTAACCAGGCTGTTTGAAGTTTTAGGGCCAAAATTTAAAGGCATCCAGGGAGGCTACACACGTGTTTTAAATCTGGGGCCGCGTAAAGGCGATGGAGCAAGCCTTTCCCTCTTGGAACTTACCAAGAGAACCCCTAAGGTAAAGCCGTTACAGGAAAAACATGGTTCCAAACAGTCAAAGATTTCGGAGAAAGCTCAAGTCAAAAAAGCTCCCAAAAAAGAAATTAAGCCTAAGAAAGGCATAATGTCGGGCATGAAGAAGATCTTTAAAAAGGAAAGAGATTCCCTTTGATCTGGTTCTTTCGGGGGGGGGTATAAATCTTAAAATTAAGGCTTTCATCAGGTAAAACTTAAGCGTTGGTTGTTTTGCTTGGGGTTTTAATGTGTAATCAGTCATGATAAATCCTCTTGTTTTGTCTCTTAATAAGTCAGCGACCCTAAAAATTACCGCTTTAACAAAAAAGCTTATTAAAGAAGGCCGTGATGTTGTTAATCTTGCCGCTGGTGAACCCGATTTTGACACCCCAGAATTTATAAAACAAGCTGCCATTGAAGCTATCCGTAATGGCTTTACTAAATATACTCCTTCAGCCGGAACGCTTGAACTGAGAGAGGCCATAGCAAGAAAGTGCCGGCAAGATTGTGCCTTTAGCGCGAATACCGAAAACGTTATTGTTACCAGCGGAGCCAAATATGCCATTTTTGCGGCTATAACCGCTTTGGCTGGCCAGGATAGTGAGGTCATCGTTCCTTCGCCTTACTGGGTAAGTTATCCGGAAATGATAAAATTATCCGGCAGCAACATGGTTGCCTTAAGCTGTTCAGAAGATGAAGGATTCAAGATAAATCCTCAGACTCTCGAGAAAGCCATCACTGCGAAGACAAAACTTCTTATATTAAATTATCCGGCTAATCCTACGGGGATTACCTACTCACGTCAGGAGCTTCAAGATATATATGAGGTCGTTAAAAAAAGAAAGATATTTGTTGTCAGTGACGAAATCTATGAAGCGCTTGTTTATGATGGCAGGGAACATATAAGCTTCGCTTCTTTTCCAGGGGCAGATGAATTCACGGTTACCGTAGGGGGATTTTCAAAAACTTTTTCTATGACCGGATGGCGTATGGGGTATTTAGTTGCTCCAGCAGGAATCGCTCTTGAGATATCAAAAATCATCGACCATACGACATCTTGCGCATCTTCTATCTCTCAGAAAGGAGCTCTGGCAGTTTTTAGCAATAAAGACTGGCCTATATACATAAAAGATGAATTCCAGAAACGGCGCGATTTACTTTGGGATGGCTTGGCTGGCATAAAAGGATTAAAACCTATAAAAACACAGGGTACTTTTTATATGTTTTGCGGCGTGCGGGATACCGGACTTTCTTCATTTGATTTTGCCAAACGCTTGCTGGATGAACAAATGGTTTCATGCATACCAGCAGATTCTTTTAACCAACCGGGTTATGTCAGGTTTAGCTTTGCAACCAGCCTGGAACAGATCTCTAAAGGAATTGACAGGATAAAAGCTTTTCTTAAAGGTATCTAATTTCCAGTTTAGCAAGCTGAAAAAAATATTCTAAGTAAAGAAAGGAATTGTAATGGGCAAGACAATAATCGAGAAAATACTATCTTTTCATTCGGGCAAGAAATTTTTTGCGGATGATGTAGGTATTTGCAAGGTTGATTTTTGTTTTTCTCAGGATGGTACCAGCGCTTTGGTTTTAGACAGCTTGGCTAAGTCCGGACGTAAAATAGTTAATCCCAAAAAATACGCCATGTTTATCGACCATAGCAGCCCTTCTCCCAATATGGGAGTATCTTCTGTCCATTCCCGCATGGCTAAGTTTTCCAGGGAGAATGGAAGCTGCTTTTATGGGGTTGGCTGCGGAATTTCGCATCAATTAGTGTTAGAGAATGGCATAGCTTATCCGGGGGCACTTATCCTGGGGGCGGATTCTCATACTTCGACAGCTGGAGCTTTGGGTGCTGCCGCTTTTGGAGTGGGTTCAACTGATTTGGCGATAACTCTTACTACCGGGAAAAACTGGTTTAAAGTTCCAAGAACGATCAGGATAATAGTAAAAGGTAAGCTTCCCAGGGGGGTTTACAGTAAGGATGTAATACTGCATATAATTCATACTCTGGGTGCTAATGGAGCCACATATAAGTCAGTAGAATTTTCAGGGCCGACTATAGCCGGGATGTCTATGGATGCGCGTTTTACTATTACCAATATGACTATTGAGTTCGGCGCCAAATGCGGCTTTATGCCAGTGGATAAAAAGACGCAAAGTTATTTAAAATCAAGAGGCGTAAAAAAATACAAACCCGTACATTCTGATTCTGACTGTAATTACGAAAAAACAATCGAATTTGATGTTTCTAAGCTTTCGCCGTATGTGGCTAAACCTCATACGGTTGATAACGGCTTACCAATCGAAGAGGCAGTAGGCACATCTATAAACCAAGCTTTCCTTGGAACTTGTACTAATGGCCGAATGGAGGACTTATTAATAGGAGCTGATATCTTAAAGGGTAGAAAAGTTCACAAGGACGTAAAGCTTCTAGTAGCTCCGTCTTCTCGCGAGGTATTTTCAAAAGCTTTGCGCAGGGGCATACTTGATATTTTTATGGAAGCTGGAGCTTTAATTTTGCCGGCCGGATGCGGGCCGTGCGTAGGAACTCATCAGGGTGTTCCGGCCGATGGAGAAACGGTTATTTCTACAGCCAATAGAAACTTTAAGGGCCGTATGGGAAATCCTTCCAGTTTTATATATCTGGCGTCACCGGCGACAGTGGTTGCTTCAGCTATTAAAGGAAAGATAGCCGACCCCCGTAAGTATATTCGTTGAATAAGTTAAGCACAAGGAGGCAGGATGATTACAATAAACGCTCTCTTAGAAATGACTCAGGAGCTAAAAGCCAGTGACTTGCATATCACAGTAAATAATCCTCCGGTGATCAGGGTAGACGGAAAGCTTTCTTTGGCAAAACTTCCCGTTTTCACTCAAGAGAGTTCCAAGAATATCATTTACAGCATGCTTAACGATGAGCAAAAAGCTATTTTTGAGCGTGATCGAGAATTAGACTTTTCTTTTGCGCTTCCTAAGATGGACAGGTTCAGGGTTAATGTACATATGCAGAAAGGCAGTGTTGAAGCAGCCTTGCGCCGTGTGCCCAAGGAAATTCCCTCAATCAAAGAATTGGGTTTGCCGGACGTTGTTTATGATTTT
>JBAYNQ010000112.1:0-5018 GCA_041678705.1 Candidatus Omnitrophota bacterium | reverse complement strand
TTACTAAAGTATATGTTAAGAACCGTTTTTAGCAATTACCTGGAATGTACCTTTCGCACCGATAAAACCAAAAAAAGAAGCTCTAATGTAAACTGGTAAACTTATAAACGCTAACATCTGGCCTTTAAATATTTGGGAAACAGTATAATGGCGGCCGGACATGCTTGCGTAAAAGATTGCCAGAGATAATAAAAGATACGGGAAGAATGTAAAGCAATAAACGACCGGATTCATAAAAAAAGAGGGTATGTTGAAAAATATATACATAATCGGACAAATAACCAAAGAAAGATACGCCCAGCCAATAAGGTAGTAGCTCCCGGTAATAAAGTATTCAAACCATTGAGCAGGCTTAAGACTCAAAGGGTCTCGAAGGAACTGTTTTACGATTAACCTTAGAACACCGACATTGCCAAGCGCCCATCGGTTCTGTTGTTTAAAATACTCTCCGAGATTCTCAGGACCCATGCCAAAAGTATGCACATGATTATAGTAAAGAGACTTCCACCCTTTAAGGTGCATGCGAAAAGAGGTAGCAAAATCTTCGGTAACTGTAGCCTCATCAAACCCTCCTACATCAACCAAGGCCTGCCTTCTTAAGACAACGTTGGTCCCACAGCAAATCATAGATTGGTTGCTGCTTTTTCCTTCACAAACATATTCGTAAAATACAGACTGCTGCATATTAGAACCGAAGGCTATCTTGCTGGATTCAAGATTGCTATAAAACTGCGGGGTTTGTATAAAGGCAAGTTTTGGATCACTTTCTAGAAATGGCACTAATCGTGTTAAAAAATCCGGCAAAGGATTTTGGTCCGCGTCAAATATGGCGACATAAATATCTTCTAGATTCTTCAGGCAATCGTTGATAATACCTGCCTTGGCGCCATGACGCTGACTTCGCCTAAAGAGCTTAGCCCCATAGGCAGAAGCCAGGCCTTCTGCCTCCTGGCGGTATTTCTCTTGCGTAGAATCATCTAAAAGATATATGGTCTTATTCGGATAATTAAGATTATAAACTGTAGCCAGAGTCTCCTCTAATACCTTTTTTGGCTCATGCCTGGCCGGTATAAGTATGGCTACCGGCGGGAAACCTTTAAGCTCCGGCGGCTGTGCCAGCTCTTTCTTTTTTCTGCTAAGGTTGTAGATACTTAAAAAATAACCAAAGGCGTGCAGCATAACAAAAGATTCAGCTAAAAAAAAGATAACCGCCAGGATTTTCTCCAAAGGAACATAATCCGCATAGTATATAAAAACAGCCCTGGTCAAAGAATACACCAGTATGGAAATAAATAAAAAAATTAATAATCCTTTAAAAAGGCCTGCTTTTTTCTTTATCAATTCAATCATAAATTTGCGCCCCCGGAACAGATTTGTTAAGTCTAAAAATAGCGCCTGAAAGACAGTGTAACCCTGTCTTCACTGTAAGTTTCCCTGTGTTCATAAATTTTTTTGTATAACTCAAGATGTGTGCTAAATTTATCATTCCAATCCCGGTGTATATCGGCATACAGAGTGTGGCCGGTTTGGTCGCCTGAGTCAAAATTAATCATATATCTTAAGGTGTAATAAAAATTGTTCATGCCCCAGAAAAGCTCTTCCTTATTTAAAAAATGCCTCCACTCCCATCCAAAAGCATTAAAATGGAAACTTGAGGGAGCAAAATAATAATCACTGGGCTTATCAAAACCATAAGCCTGGTATTCATAAAATATCTTAAAGGAATGCGGATCGTAAGAAATGAGATAATCACCCCTTAAATCAAAAGTATTTTTCCGGTTGCTGTCATTATAATCTGAATAAACATAGGCAGCCGAAAAAGCCAGCCTTCGGTTAAGATTCAGGAGCCCTGTAAATCCATAGTCATCTCTCTTTAAATTATTTTTCAGAGTTTGGCCGTTATCCATAACGTCCTCTCTCGCGTGCGATAGAGTAAAAATGAGCGGATCTATCGGGCTGAAATTTAACTCTTCGCTATCGTTATGCCCGGACTTAAAATTGTCGGAATAGAAACTGTAAGAATACTTTAATTTTGTCCAGAAATAGGGTTTCCTGTAATAGTCAAGCACGAGAGAAAGCTGTTGGCGGTTAACCACAGAAGGATTAGAAAATAAATAAGAGAAATTATCCTCTCGAAAGGTCAAATAAGTGTCGTCCTTAAACGGCACCGTCACAGACAACTGCGCGTTGTAATACCTTTCGTCATTATGCCTTGAAGAGCTATCAGCTTCATACCACTGGAACCCGCCATCAATAAAAGGAGATTCGGAGTATATATCTGCCTTCCTAAGAGCCCTTGCGGCCATAGTATGCTCTGGATCTATAAGCAAAACCTTGGTGTACATCCTTAAAGCGTCTTTCCACTGCATCTGACGCGAATAAACCTGGGCTAAATCAAACAAAGCCTCCAGGCTATCCGGCTCAATCATCAACCAACGGTTGTATCCTTTTATGGCTCTCCTGTCGTAAAGCCGGTAAAAATTCTTTTTAGCAGAAGCCTCGGCGGTCAACGCTGCGTTAGTACCATCAATACCCATAGCCTTCTGGTATTGTTCTAGCGAACTTGAAAAATCGCCCATCCATCCTAAAACTCTTGCCTTCTCCCGGTACGCCAAAACCCAGTCAGGGTAGGCTGCGATAAGCTTATCGTAAATCTCAAGGCTCTTTCGGCCGCTGCCCTGCCAGCTTAATATTCTCGCCATCCACAGCAAGCCCTCTTTATTATCAGGTTCTTTTGATAAAATTATCCCGCACATTTTTACAGCCTGTTCAAAATTACGCCTTTGCGCAAAAAACTCAGCTAAAGAAATAAGAGCCTGAATATTTCCGTAGTTTTCACGAATAATTTTATTCAAATAAACCTGAGCTTTATCAATTTTCCCTAACTTTCGCAAAGCCTGTATTTTATCAATTTTAGTACCCAAATCACCCGGATAGGCTTTCAAAAACTCCTCGTAATTATCAAGCGCTTTGCCGTAATCACCGGTTAAAGTATAAGCTTTGCTGAATTTTTTATAACTTTGTTCATTTTTTCTAGGTTCTATTTGTAGTTTTTCATATAAGCCTATCGCTTTATCATAGTCCCTGGAGCCAAAATAAACGTCTGCCAGCTGTAACTGTAATAGCTCGTCATCGGGATGCTTCAAGAGAAGAGTTTCAAGATAACCGCTTGCCGCGGAATAGTCTCCCAGCCATAAAGATATGTCGGCAAGTTTTTTCAAAATGCCTTCGTCACCGGGGGAATTCTTAAGCGCGACTAAATATTCCCTGCGGGCCTCAACCAACTCTCCGTTTGACTCAAGTATATTGGCATAAACACTTAATATCTCCTGGTTACGGGTATATTGAGCTGATAGAGATTTGAGGATAGCGGCGGCACCCTTCACATCCCCGCTATAGCCTTTAGCTTTTGCCAGCAAAAGCCCGGTATCCTTATTATTTGGATACCGCAAATATAACTCTTCCAGGATGGTAATAGCCTCCTGGTATCTTTCCACATTAACCAGACTAGCGCTTAAGCCAAAACGAGCCTCATCATCCTGACTCATCAACCCAGCCTCGGGATAAGCTATTTGCGCTTGAATAAACAACAAAAGCGGTAAACCTGTAAAAAATATTATTCTTTTCAATTTGCTCCCTTGTTTAAATATTCCTTATAAGCTTCAATCGCTTCTTCGTTTTTGCCGGAGAAACGCAAAGCCTGAGCTAATTTATACAGCACATCTCTGGACTCACCTTCTTTTGAAAGCAGTTTTTTATATAAACTAACCGCTTTGTCATAATCCTTGATCCAAACGTAGATATCCGCCAGAAGCTCAAGAGACTGCTCATCGCCGCTATCACGGGAAATGACATATTCCAAAGTAATTGTAGCCTGGGCGTACTTTTTCTGCCAGGCTAAAACTTGTGCCAATTTTTTCATAACCTCAACGCTCTTCTTTTTTCCTAAAATCTTTCGGTAAACCTTCTCGGCCTTATTATATTCATTCTTAGAATAATATATATCGCCTAAATACTCGGCTATTTTTACGTCTCTGGGTTTTACGGCCTGAAGGCGTTCAAGCAAAGCAATAGAGTCCTCTTGCATGTCTAAATTTTCATATACCTGCAAAAGATAAAAGATATTTTCTACATTATCAGGATTAGTTTGGTAAAAATATCTGAAGTAATGCAGAGCTTTTTTGTAATCATGCGCCCGATAGCTCCTTAATCCTTGAGAGAATTGCATGTATGGTTTTTGGGTATAATTAAAGAAGAATGCGGTAGTGCCTACTATAAAAATTACCACTAAACTAAGAATTATTTTTTTACACATTCTCGGTCTGATTATTTTCTAAAATCAGAATAACCTTATTATATGCAGTAACTACAAAAACTTGCGGTACATGGTCTGAAGCTTACAGCTCATATCTTCTTATCAGAAACCCTGATATTCTGGTGTACTTAACTGATCTGGTCTATAGCTTTTCGCTTTTAATCCTGCGTAGAAATCCCTCCAGCTAAAGCCTGGGAGATAAATACAATTGCAGCTTTACTTGATGGACAGACCCACGGCCGTTAGGCCACCTCCTTTTTAAGGAGCTAGGAGGGTCTTTCTTCTGGATAAACCATCGAGGCTTCACTGATAAAAGCACTTACTCTGGCCGATACTTCTCGGACATGTTGAGCACACTGTTGATATTTTCTATTTCCTTGCTCAAATCTCCGGTCTTAACTATAAACCCGGAAGCTTTAAGGCCTTTGGCTTTATCAAAACGCTTCTGGTCAGAATACGCTGTTAAAATAAATATAGGTAAGTCTTTGTTTTCCTTTCGTATGTTTTTAAGAACCTTCAACCCGTCAATCCCCGGCATCATTATATCAAGCAAAACAGCATCGGGATTTTCCTGGCGCATCTTTAGGAGCCCTTCTTTGCCGTCAGAAGCCGTAATGACATCATAATTGTTAGCCTCAAGCCTCAGCTTAATAACCTCTAAAAATTCCCGTTCATCATCTACCACTAAAATTTTTTTCTTGCT
>JBAYNQ010000111.1:0-5047 GCA_041678705.1 Candidatus Omnitrophota bacterium | reverse complement strand
CAAATCCTTTTCGACCACCGGAGACAATTGAAAAATGTCACCAAACAGAACCATCTGGACTCCCCCAAAAGGAGTATCCATTTTTTTTCTATTAAACCTCAAGGAATAATCAATAGCGTCGAGCACGTCAGCTCTAAGCATCGAGACCTCGTCAATTAAAATCATGTCGAGATTATTAATTATTTTCTTTTTAGCGCGATATATTTTTTTAACCTGTTCTTTCTGAAGGAAGCCCAAAGGAAAGCTAAAAAAAGAATGGATAGTTTGGCCTCCAACATTTAAAGCCGCGATACCTGTGGGGGCAAGCGTAACGATTCTCTTCTTGGTAACCTCCCTGAAATAACGCAAAAGAGTTGACTTTCCGCTGCCGGCCTTTCCGGTAACGAAAATATTCTCGGCTGAATCCTCCATTAATTCTAAGGCTTCCCTAAATTCACCGCTAAAATCAAACTTTCCTTTACTCATTCCTTAAATAGGGACAGTGACCATTTATTTGGTAAAAGATGTCCCCCTCCTTATTTTTCCTAAATTTTGATTCCCGCAGGACGTTTTCTCTATCTTTGGCGTTCTTTGCAGTATAGAAACCTTACGCAAAATCATTTGCACCCTTCTTCAAACCTAAAAAAAATTGTATCAGCTAAAAACAATTGCCCTATCGCTTATCAACTGTATTCGTTGAAATTATATTTTTCCGCTATTCCCCTAAGCGATAACCTTATATACTTTATCATTAGCATGGACAGCTTCAGTAACTTTTATGCCTACCTTATCCCCGGCTTTAGCCTCAGTTACATCATCAAACCCTATCCGCATTGATTCTACGCTTTGAGAAAAATCTGCCTGCTTTCCTTTAATGCGAATGGTCTCTCCTACTTTAAGTTCGCCGCTTAGGTTGATCATCCCAACAGAAATCTTGCCGAAAAAATGATCGACTGTTCCAATCTCCTGCTCTTCCATGCCTGTCCTCCTTCTTTAGTATTGTATCATTAAAAAACTGACACACTATGCAAGCTCATACCAATTGCTTCCCTCAACGAGATTCATTACTGCAAAAAAGAAACCTTTATCCCATCAACTCTGTAATCGGGCTTTTGGCGATATCGCCTGGAGAAGTCACATCCGCCTTATCGCTTTGGGGCACTATATCTAAACCGCCGCCTTTTAAGAAAGCTTCGTAGCAGAGCTCTGAGCAGAAATAATCTCTATCTTTTTGCCACTTATTAGCGGCATTTTTAAGCGGCTTGCGTAAAATGATCGCTAAAATCTTCAAAAATGCTAAATATATTACGCCTAAGAAGTCATATCGATTATTTAACTGCTTAACCAAAAAAGAAACCACCCCATTCAGCCGGAATTGATGCTCATTCTTGATGCGGTAAATATCTATCTTACGTTTAATTCTGCGTAAGTCAATTGCTCTCACTCCGCCTCTTGTGTTTGCCTCAATGGCCAGGTTCATTTCTGCCGATACACAAACAGCAACATGAGAATAGGCGCTTTTTGTGCCCCAGGCAATAATCCTTGAAAGCAAATCTCCCCCGGGCTTAAAAAGAATAATGTCACCGGCTTTTATGTTTTGCATATTTTAAGTATATCACTCTTAAAAAATTTGTGGGAATAAAAAGCTCATAAAGAGCAAAAAATAACCTGCTCCAAAAGGCCAGATTTTAAAAAAGAAAGGCAGCTGTCCTTTTTTACATTAATTATCAAATCCCTAAAAGCTATGTTATAATACGGCAATGAAAATCAAAATAGAAAAAATTGTCTATCCGGGAAAAAGCCTGGCAAGAATTGACGGTAAGGTAGTCTTTACCGACCAGGGCCTGCCTGATGAAACCGTAGAAATTGCCATAACCAAAGAAACAACAGGTTATTCGGAAGCTAAAACAACTGAAATCTTATCCCCTTCTCCTCATCGGGTAGAAAGCCGCTGCGGCCATTATCAGGCTTGCTCAGCCTATCAATGCATCGACTATCCGAAACAGGTTGAAATCAAAAAAGAACAAATCCTTGATTTACTTACCCGTCAGCTCAAACTCAGCGGCCTTAAGCTGCATTTTAGAGAAAGTTCTAAAATCTGGAGCTACAGGAACAAAGTAACACTTAAGTTAATTCATGATAACGGCATTACTTCATTTGCCTATAATTTGCCCGGAGAAATTTATAAGTTTATTCCCCTGGATGAATGTTTTCTTTTGCCGAATACTACTAACTTATTTTTAAAAGATTTTATTAAAACAATTCCCGGAAAATTACTTCTTCCAATCAGCCAAGTAAGAGTAAAAGAAAACTCAAAAAAGCAACTCCTAATCTCTCTATACCATAACTCTTCCCTGGAGGCCCCTGATTTATCCTCCAGCCTTAAGGGCCTTAGCCTAAGATTTGACATCGCCGGAATCACACTTATCAACCAGAGTGAAAACATAAAAGCTATTGTTTGGGGCAAAGATTTCTTTGAAGAAAAAATTGAAGATAGGACATTTTACATTGGCGATGAGTCATTTTTCCAAGTAAATGTGGATATGCTCTCCATACTAGTAAAAGATCTGAAAGATAACTTAGACTTAAATACTAATAAATCATTAGCTGATCTCTATTGCGGGGTCGGGACATTTGGTATTTTGTTGGCATCAAAACTAAAAAGCGTAATCGGCGTTGAATCAGGGCCGGAAAACTTCTTTTTTCTTGAAAAAAACATCAAACTAAACAATATTGAAAACTTTAACGTTCGTATGTGTGATTGTGAAGATACCATCCGCTCACTGCTTAGGCAAACAATCGACATAGTTATTGTCGACCCGCCAAGAAAAGGTATGGATTCTAAAATATGTAATACTTTAGTTAAGGCTCCTGTGCCTGAGCTTGTCTATATCTCCTGTAACCCGGCAACTTTAATGCGTGACCTAAAAATACTTCTTGGCGCTTACAATATAAATAATATCTATGCCTACGATTTCTTCCCTCACACCCCCCATATCGAAACCATGATTTTTCTTACTAAAAAGTAAAAAAAGTTTAGAAATTATAAAGGAGAGTATTAAACTAATTTTATTATTTCTCCCTAATAAGCAGAATTCCGCTCACAGCGCATACCGCTATTGTGACACAATCTAAAGGGAACCAGTATTTTGCCTTTTCAATTACAAGTCCTGTCACCACCAATAATGCTAAAACAATAAGCGCGATGCCGATAGCTTTATTCTTTTTCATGCCCCAGCCTCCTTACATTTTTGCTTAATTGCAAACCGTGTTCATTTATTCCGCGAAAGCTCGTCGCTGTCTCTATTTTTTGAAATAAGCGTCTATTCTTTTTCTTACGTTTTCTTTGATATTGTCATACCAAAACGAATAGTCATAACGATGATAAACTTCTGCCGGCCAGCGCCCCATATTAACAATATCTATTTTATCAGATTCAATCGGCTGAATATCTGTAGCGATTAACGCCCCTGTATTTACATCGATATATGCTCCCGCAAAATTAGGTATTTGTTCTATTGGCTCTCCGGTAGCATCATTAAAAAATCTTGCCTCAATATTTTTCTCTCTTTCCGCGAAAATAGAATCTGTTTTCCAGTTCAAAGGATTAATGGCCACTGCTCCCTCTAAAAGCACAGGTGAACCTTTAGCATTAGGGCCTTGGGTATTAAAAGTGATAACTGCACCCGTATCGGTCTCTTCTCGGGCAAGTTTTATCCATGGATATTGTTTTAAATCTTTTGTAGTTAGAGAATAGCCTATCGGATAAGCGGCTACTAACCGCTTTTGTAATTTCTTATCTGCAAAGCGATTTCGCAGTAAGTTGATTACTACCATACTGCCCTGGCTATGTCCGGCCAGAATAAAAGGCCTGTCTCTATTTAAATTCTTCAGGTAATAGTCAAAGGCTCTTTCTACATCTTTATACCCCTTTATGAACAATGGATCGGCAAAGGCGTCTTTGCCGCCGTTATTAGGCTCCATGCTTTGCGTGGCAGCAGATTGCTGGCGATAGAAAGGCGCGAACAAATTAGCATAGGGAGAATATACCCCTGCCTGAGCGATTAACAACCCTTGCGCGTTAGAACGAAGCTGCGGATCAAAAATATCCATATTTTTTGGCTCTTTACCTACATAAATAGTCGGGTAAACATAAAAAACATCAACTCCTTTTTTAGGCTTATCTGCTTTCGCAACCCACGAACTGCCTTGAGAGTAATCCGGTTCTGCCAAAGCACTACCATCTTGTGAAAATCCCATATCAGAACAAAAAAACGAGCACATTATAAATGGCAAAAGATAATGATATTTTTTGATACTTAGCATAGGCAGCGCCCTCCATCATTTTTATGATATTAACTTAATGATATCATAAAACTCACAGCATTATCCAATTTTTTATATTTTTAAGAAGTTTGGTTTAAGAAGTAAAAAGCCCCGTGATTCGCGCGGAATCTTGCAAAATAGCTTCATGCAGCGTACGGAACCCGGACCTTCTTCCTACGCCAAGGCTTCGGAAGATTTCGCTGAATATAAATATAAAGGTGCTCAATTTTTAGTTCGAAATATGAAGACTGGCTCCCTGTATTGGATAATTTCAGCAACTTTTTAATGAGCGAAGAAGCAAGAATGTTATATGAATTTTCGAAAGGATTTGCGTTAATTTGACTAAATTGCTCTTTCGATACTACCGACCTGCCCCTTCTTTAACTTTATACTCAACACGAACCTCGCCATCTGTATTCACTTCTTTAATCTCTAAATCTTTAATAGTTGCTATTTTTTCTGTAGAAACTAAATTTGGTATATATTTAACTTCAAAATAGTTACCCTCACTTTTAAGAATTTTATCTGGCGTAAGGCCGATCACATGAATATTTATTATATTTGAAGCAATAGAATAAGATGAGGGGGGTGCATTTTCCCCCTTTTCATTAAAAATACTTACAGAATTTTGTACTGGTTTTTTTTGAAGCTCAATAAAAATAGTCGAATCCTTACCGAGCTCGGAAGGATGGGGGTAAATCGCTAGTTTTTCCCCAATGTCTTCTTTAGTAAATTTTTCTGT
>JBAYNQ010000110.1:0-5066 GCA_041678705.1 Candidatus Omnitrophota bacterium | reverse complement strand
AATGACCGGCTTCCGAAGTATTTGCCTAAAGGTGTTGTTGTGGCGCATAAGACAGGCCTTGAAAAGGGAGTCGTGCATGATGCTGGTATCGTTTTCGGGAACAATAGCAATTACATCATCTGCGTTCTGGTTAAAAATACTCCGAACTATTCTAGAGCGAAAAAGTTTATTGCCCAAACGTCTTTATTGACTTATAATTTACTTCAGTGAACATAGTGCCTTTGACTGTGGAGGTTTGATTGAAGGTTTCTGGTTTTTTGCTGGGACTAGCGTATTTGTTTAATTTTGGTTTTACGGCTCTCTACTGGATTATCTTGGTTAGAGTGATATTGAGCTGGGTGAGCCCTGATCCTCGCAATCCGATAGTGCAGTTTCTTTACAGAGCTACCGAGCCCATTCTATCTCCCATAAGAATATTACTGCCTCTGGGGAATAAATGGGGGATTGACTTTTCTCCCTTGATAGCCTTTTTTGGAATTATTTTTTTAAGAAGAATCGTGCTTTCTCTAATAATAAATTTAGCTAACAAATATAGTTAATATTATGGAAGGGATTTCTACAGTTATACCGATGACTATAATCGTCCTGATATTTTTCTTTATTGTCAGGGTGGCAACGATAATTCTTAAACTTACAGGCATGGATGAGCGTACTGCCTGGTTTCAGTCTATTTCTGCTTTTACCGGAACCGGTTTCACAACAAAGGAAGCTGAGACCATACTTGAAGACAGGATCAGGAGAAAGACCATAGTTATTCTTATGGTTCTTGGTAAAGTAGGAGTGGTTTCGGTTATCGGAGGTTTGTTTGTTTCCTTCGGCAAAGGCCATGTCTATAACGATTTAATAAAAACAGCTATAATTCTTGCTTTTATTTTTATTTTATATAGAATAGTTGCTTTTAGAAGGTTTTCTCAGGCTCTCAACAGGTTTATTGAGAAAAAAGTTGTTGCAGAAAGGTTGGTGGGCCAGAAAACTTTGGAAGAATTATTCCATCTGCCCAAGGGCTACGGCTTAGCTCAGTTAACCATAACTGCCGAAAGCAGAGAGCAGGAATTGACTTTAGCTCAGGCCGGTTTTATACAAAAAGATATCCTGGTTCTTTCTATCGAACGCAAGCACAAATTAATCTCATTTCCTCACGCCAGCGATGCAATAAAACAGGGAGACAAGCTTCTCTGCTACGGTTTAATAAAAAATATAAGGTCTTATGCTTAACCGCGCTGGGTTTGAGCTTATTTTATAAAAGAGGGCCAAAGTTCTTAGCTGTTACATCAAAACAAGGAGGCTGCAATGATGGTTTCTGATTACCTCAGTGAGAAATTTTGCATTATGGATTTAAAGGCAAAAGATAAAAAAGAGGCTGTTGAGGAGATAGCCGAAAAGCTATCGCGAGAGTCTAAGCTCACCGATAAAGAAAGATTTATTAAAGATGTCCTGGAAAGGGAAGAGTTGGGTTCTACTGGTATAGGCAATAATGTCGGCATCCCTCACGCCCGCACAGATGCGGTTAAAGGGTTTGTTATAGGCTTTGGAAAGTCTAGTTCCGGAATTGAATTTCAGGCTTTAGACGGAGAAAAGGTGAATTTAGTATTTCTTATGGGAGCCGACCCGGACGAGTTAAATCTTTATTTGCGGATTTTAGCCGAGCTCTCAAAGCTATTAATGAACAAATCTTTCCGGGAGGAGCTTATTGCCGCCGATAGCGAGCATGAGGTGATTAAGATAGTGAAAAAATTTGAAAAAGCCTAATTGTTTTGCTTATTATTTTATCGATGCTATAATAAAGTCAAGCGGATAGGCCTGCGGCAAGAATATAAAGTTGTATAACTCTTTTTAAATATGCTAGTATCAGAAGCTGTGAAACGGGATGTAATTACGGTTAAGCGTTCCTTGCCTTTAAGGAGCCTTCTTGAGCTTTTTAAAAGCTTTCATACTCACCCTCTTATCCCGGTTGTCGATGACGCTCGAGGGCTTATCGGAGTTGTATATCCAGAAAATCTCTTAGATTTGCTTCGTCCTTTCCAGGCAAAAATGTTCCGTAATGTTCCTTTTATGGATATCGATGAAGATGCCTTTGATTTGGAACCAGTTCCTTATATGGGTGAATTGATAATTGTTGATGACATAATGGATGCTAATTTTTTCTCACTTAAAGAAGAGGAAACTCTGGCTCAGGCTTACAAGATGATGCGCTTGCATAAAAAAGAAAGGCTGCCGGTAGTTGATAACCATGGTAAGCTTGTAGGAATATTAGGTATCTTTGATGTTATCTGGAATATGTTCAGAGAAAAAGAAATTGTATAACTGCCCAGCTAATGATTCAGAATCCAATTTTAAGTTTAGCTGTAGTTTTTCTTCTTGGCCTGCTGTCTTCACGCCTTATAAAAAAATTTAATATCCCTACCATCACTGCTTACGTTGCTTTAGGCATTATTCTTTCGCCGGGCGTTCTCAATGTCATTTCTCCGGAATTCATAGCAACTTCAGAATTCTTTTCCAATGTTGTTCTGGGTATGATTGCTTTTGTTTTGGGAGAAGGATTCTCTCTCTCTAGTATAAGAAGGGTTGGAAAATCAGTCGCCAGCATATCATTGACAGCATCTATTCTCCCTTGGCTGGCAATCACCTTTGCCAGCTGGTTTATATTCAAGCAGCCATTTCAAGTAGCTTTGATTCTAGGAGCTATCGCTTCGGCTACAGACCCAGCGACGACTGTCTTGGTAAGCCAGGAGTATAGGGCAAAAGGCAAGTTTACCGATACACTATTGGGTATTGTAGCCATAGATGACGCCTGGGCTCTGATGATTTTTGGCCTTTCCCTGGCTTTAGCTAAGTCTTTTGCCAATAGCAGCAGCACGACTCTTAGTATTATAGGAGATGCCTCAAAAGCTTTAGCTGAAATAGGTGGCTCTTTCATTTTGGGGTGGCTGGTTGCTGTTGTTTTCAATAAGCTTTCCAAACTTATCAGCACCTCAAAAGAACGCTTGATTTACACGCTGGGATTTTTATCTTTAGCTATAGGGCTTTCCATTTTCTTTCATTTTTCGATTCTTCTTACCTGTATGTTCTTTGGTGCTGTTCTGGCGAATATGAGACGAGACAATACTCAGTTTTTTGATTCTCTCAGGGAAATAGACGCGCCTTTATACCTGATATTTTTTGTTTTAGCCGGTGCCAGTTTAAAAATAAATGTTTTAGGCGCTGCTGTGGCTGTTACCCTTGGTTTTATATTCTTTCGCACGATATCAAAAATATCCGGTGCTTATCTGGGAGCTTATTTCAGCGGCGCTTCCAAGCCGATAAGAAATTATATGGGGCTGGCATTAATACCTCAGGCTGGAGTGGCTCTGGCTTGCGCTTTGATTGCCAAGTATTCTGTTGGGGGAGATATGGGGGATAAGATACTTACTGTTACTATAGCGAGTACTGTCGTTTTCGAATTGGTAGGCCCGCTAGCGACTAAGTTTTCTCTTACCAAGGCCGGCGAGGTACATGAAGAGATAAAGGAGCCTGTCACATGAATGTGTTTGAAGCCATAGACAAACGAAGGAGCGTGAGAAATTATAAGAACAATCCGGTTTCTGACGAAAATATTTTTAAGATTCTGGAAGCGGCTCGCCAGGCTCCTTCTGCTTCTAACCGCCAGGAGTGGCGTTTTGTAGTAGTAAAAGACAAAACTTCAAGGGAAAAGCTTTCTCTAGCGGCTCGAAACCAAGAATTTATCAGTTCTGCCCCGGTGATAATAGCTTGCTGTGCTCAAACTGATTATCATTGCATGAGCTGTGGACAACTCAGTTATGTTATAGACTTAGCTATCTCCATTGATCACATGACTCTGGCGGCGGTAGAACTGGGATTAGGAACTTGTTGGGTAGGGGCTTTTTATGAAGATGAAGTAAGAAAAATTCTTAGCATCCCTAAAAATATAAGAGTGGTAGAGCTTTTGACTTTAGGGTATCCTGATAATAATATCGGCGGCGCCAGGAACCGTTTAGATTTGAAAGATATCGCCTTTTTCCAAAAATGGGGTAAAGGCTTTTAGTCCATTATACAAGTTTCGGTTAAAGCTTCCGGTGTTTTGAACCAGCCATTATTGCCTTCCGTTAGACTTTTATTTTTGATTTTTGAGCGCCTAATGGTATAATTTCTAATAAGCATTCGGCGATTTTATTGTCCAAAAAGCGTAAAAACAGTAAACAATGTTGGAAGATAGCTTAATAAGACAAGTAGAGCTTTTAATCGGAGAGAAAAAATACGCTCAGATCAAGAGTTTGTTTCCTCTTCATTCCGAAGATGTAGCAGAGCTTATCAGCCGGCTTTCAGTTTCTGCTCATAAAACTCTTATTTTCAGGCTTATCCCTTATAGCCAAGCCGTAGAAGTGTTTGAGTATCTATCTACCGAAGAGGAAGAAGAACTTCTCAAGACTCTCAACAGTCAGGAAATACGGGACATTTTAAACGAGATGTCTCCTGATGATAGGACTGAGCTCTTCGATGAAATGCCGGCGGAAGTAGTGAAGCGCTTTATAAATCTGCTTTCTCCTCAGGAACGTAAAATAGCCCTCGAAATTTTAAACTATCCGACCGAGTCTGTAGGCAGACTCATCACTCCCGATTTTGTCCAGCTTTACGAAAACATGACCGTGGAGGAAGCTATTGTACATATTCGTAGTGTCAGCATCCAAAAGGAAACTGTATATCGTTGCTACGTTCTTGATGGCAACAAGAGGCTAATAGGAATTGTTTCTTTAAAAAGCCTGGTTCTTTCTCAGCCCCAGACAAAGATAAGGGATATTATGATAAAGGATGTTATAAAGGTAACTGCGTTTACCGACAGAGAAGAGGCGGCTAATATCTTTAAGCGTTATGACAGGATGGTTTTGCCTGTAGTTGATAATAATGATAAGCTTTTGGGTATCGTTACTTTCGATGACTTGGTTGATGTTCTAGAAGAAGAAGCCACTGAGGATTTCGAAAAAATTGCCGCGGTTTTGCCGGTTGAAAAACCATATCTGGAAGCGAATCTATTTGAACTTATCTGGAAAAGGAGCTTCTGGCTGATAGTT
>JBAYNQ010000109.1:0-5112 GCA_041678705.1 Candidatus Omnitrophota bacterium | reverse complement strand
AAATATATCAATCCCGAAAAGGTAACGATTATAGATGCTCCCCCCGGAACATCTTGTCCGGTAATTACCGCTGTAAAAGGTTCTGATTTTGTTATTCTTGTTACTGAGCCCACCCCATTTGGCTTGAATGATTTAAAGTTGGCGATAGAGGTAGTAAGGAAACTTGATATCGATTTCGGAGTCGTTATCAATCGGTCTGACTTAGGTGACGAGAAAACTGAGGAATATTGCTGCGCCGAAGATATTCCCATTCTTATGAGAATACCTTTTATGAGAGAAATCGCTTCCGCGTATTCTCGAGGGGTGCCCGTAATAGAAGAAATTCCGGAATACAAGGAAAAGTTTCTTAATCTATACAAAGATATAGAAAACAAATATAAATGAAAAAGATAGTTGTTATCAGCGGAAAAGGCGGGACAGGAAAAACAGTTGTAACTGGAGCTTTGGCTGCTTTTTCCAGTAAAGCAGTAATGGCCGACTGTGACGTTGATGCCGCTGATTTACATCTTTTACTTAATCCGGTAATAAAAAAAAGACAGGAATTTAGAGCCGGAGTTACCGCCTTCATTGATCAGGGAAAATGTATTGGATGCGGTAAGTGTATGGAAATCTGCCGTTTTTCTGCTATCGATAGGATTTTACCGCTAGGCGCTAAGGGAGGTTTTTCTATTGACTCGGTATCTTGCGAGGGTTGCGCCTTTTGTAGTTTTGCCTGCCCTGTTAAAGCTATAGAGATGAGAGAGAATATCTCCGGAGAATGGTTTGTCTCTGATACCAGGTTCGGGCCCTTAGTGCATGCTAAGCTGGGAATCGCCGAAGAGAATTCAGGCAAGCTTGTAAGCTTGGTTCGTCAGGAGGCGGAGAAAATAGCCAAAGAAAGAAAAAGTGACTGGGTTATTATTGACGGCTCTCCCGGTATAGGCTGCCCGGTAATTGCTTCTTTGAATGGAGTCGATTGCGCCTTGGTTGTAACCGAGCCTACTTTATCCGGCCTTCACGATGCCAAAAGAGTTATTAGTGTTGCCAGGCATTTTGGGGTTATGGTTAAATTGGCAGTAAATAAATACGATTTGAATCCTGAGGTAACAGAAAGTATAGAAAAATACTGCCGCGCCGAAAATATCCAAGTCTTAGGCAAAATCAGCTTTGATAAAAGTATAGTTAAAGCGATGCTTAAGGGAGAAACGATAGCTGAGGGTTCGTCTGATGAGTCTAGACGGCAGGTGAGGGAAGTTTGGGAAAAGCTTCAATCTTTGGCTGTAGATGCTTAAAGCTTCTCCCGGCTCAAAATCATTTAAAAATTTTATGAAAACTTCTTTAGATTGCATACCCTGTTTTTTCCGTCAGGCCCTCGAGACCTCTAAAATGATTGGAGCCGGCAGAAGAAAACAAAAGATTATCTTGGATGAGCTGGCTAGGATTTTGCCGAAATTCCCGCTGAAGATTTCACCTCCTGAGATAGCCAGAGAAATCAATATTTTAATCAGCAAAGTTACCGGCAACAAGGACCCGTATAAAGTAATAAAGGAAAAAAGCAACCGGCTTGCTTTGCGCATATACCCGGATTTAAAAAATAAGGTTTCTCATTCTTCCGACAGGCTCCTGGCTGCTGTTGAGTTGGCTATAGCCGGCAATATTATTGATTATGGAGTAAAGAATTCTCTAAATGTGAATGAAGAGCTAAAAAAAATATTAAGTAAGGAAAAACGCGTTATCAAAAAAGAAAGAAAAGCTATATTTAATTATGCTAAGTTTAAGCAGGCGATAGCAAAAGCAAAGAATATTCTTTATTTGGCTGATAACGCCGGAGAAACGGTATTCGACCGGATTCTAATAGAGGAGATAAAAAATATAGACGATAACAAAGATATTATCTACGCGGTTAAGGCTTTTCCTGTAATAAACGATGCTTTGCGTCAGGATGCTGTTTTCTGCGGCATCGATAAATTAGCTACAATTGTTTCGAGCGGTTCTGATGCTCCGGGCACAGTGCTCTCTCTTTGTAAAAAAAGCTTTTTGAAGCTTTATAAAAAAGCCGATATGGTTATTAGCAAAGGCCAAGGTAATTTCGAGGCGCTGTCAGGCGCTAGGCGGCCGATTTTTTTTCTTTTTATGGCTAAATGTCCGGTTATAGCTGAATATGCCGGCTGTAAGTTAGGTGATATTGCTTTGCTGTATTCTGAGGCGAATTGATTTGACAGCCTGTTTTAAGAGAGTAGAATTTAAGGTGGATAAAAAGGTTATCGTTGACGCTAAGCCTATTTAAGGAGGCAGGTATATGGTTTGTGTAGCGGCTAAAAGAAAAAGGTTCAGAATTGTCATACCGGCTTATCCGGCTTTTAACATCTATACTCAGGTTGCTAGGATAACTACGGCTCTTGGCCCGGTTAGTGTTGCCAGTGTGGTTAATAAGGCGGAGGGCTGGGACGCTGAAGTTATTGATGAAAATAATCTTCGTAGATACGGCCCCCGTGCTGAAGGCAGAGGCGCTGACCATGAATTTTTACAAAATATAAGGCCGGCTGATGTTGTAGGATTTTATGGAGGCTTGACCAGCACCATACCTAGGCTTTATGAGATAGCAAAATTTTATAAACAGAAAGGAATTACCACCATAGCCGGCGGCCAGCATTTTGTTGAAGAAACCATACCAGAAGCCTTAAATTCAGGAATCGATTATATAGTTATAGGTGAAGGCGAGGTAACGATAAGGGAGTTGCTTGAGGTTTTAAGCAATAAGGGAGATGTCAGTTCTGTGAAAGGTATAGCATATCTTAATGATGGCCGGCTGGTTTTTACCCGGCCCCGCGAACCTCTTGAGGATTTTGAGAATCTTCCCTTGCCGGATTTTTCTTTGGTTCGTTACGCCGCCATTAAGCTTTATCCTGTAAGCAGGATTCGCGGCTGCGGAATGGATTGTGAATTTTGTACGGTTAAAGGCAAGCCGCGTTGTGCCTCTTCTGAAAGACTGCTGGAACAAATAAGCTTTGCTTTGGAAACTAAGGATGCCCGGCATTTTTTTATTGTTGATGATTTATTCGGCCAGCAAAGAGCAGAAACCTTACGTTTTTGCGCGATGCTTAAAAAATATCAAGAAGATACCGGCCGCAGGCTTGATGTAACTGCCCAGATACGGCTAGATAAAGCTAAAGATTCAGAGCTTCTTTCTGCCATGCGCTCAGCAGGAATTAATACGGTAGCTATCGGCTTTGAGTCGCCCATTGATGAAGAGTTGCAGGCTATGAATAAGCATATAAGCTCTAAAGACATGATAGCTTTATCGCGGATATATCATAAATTTGGTTTCCTTATACATGGAATGTTTATTTTTGGCTATCCCTTGAAAGAGGCCATGGGCCTCAAGCTTTCCAGTGAAGACAGGATAAAACGGTTTAGGAGTTTTATAAAAAATGCCCGAATAGACACCATCCAGGTTCTATTGCCCGGGCCGTTACCCGGAACAGAATTACGCCAACGCCTTCAGGAGCAGGGCAGAGTTTATCCGGCCAAAGATATAGGCTGGGAATATTATGACGGCAATTTTCCTCTTTTTGAACCGGATCAGCCGATGACCGCGGAGCAGATGCAGACCTCAGCCAGAAAAATTATGAGTAAATTCTATCAATTTAAATACTTGTTTATGACGGGGCTGCATGTATTTTCTTTTCCGGTGATAATTTTATATTTGCACAATATCAAGCAGGGTTGGAGAAGGTGGTATAGGTCCTGGCGAAATGCCCTGGCTCGTTTTGGAGGATGGGTTATTCTTAAGGGCTGGACAAAAGAGTTTAAAAGAGGAGTTTTTTGGAAAAAATTACGACAAGCTCAGCAGCATTTGCAAAAATGATAATTTCCCGTCAAAAACCATAATCCTATCCTGACCGCTTTAAATGGTTAAACCAACTAAGTCTGACTTTTTTATCCCTTCGATAATTCTTGCTCCTTTATCCGGAATAAGCTCATTGCCTTTCAGGGAGTTTAACCGGGAGTTTGGCTGCCGGTTCGCTTTTACCGAGATGATAAGCGCCCGTTCCTTGAGTTATTCAAGCCGCAGGACAATGGAGATGCTAAAGAGCAGTGCTTGCGACAGGCCCCTGGGCGTGCAGCTATTGGGAGCAGACACCTACTATATACTTAAAGCCCTAGATAGATTAAAAGACTTAAAATTTGACGTTTTAGATTTTAACGCTGCCTGTCCGCGGAAAAAGGTAACCAGCCATGGTAAGGGAGCGGCTCTCTTGCGGGAGGCAGGGAAGCTCAAAGAAATACTAAAAACTCTTGTTAAAGAATGCTGGGTTCCGGTGACGCTTAAGATGCGGCTTGGTTGGGACAGTCAAGAGCGTTGTTTAGATATTGCAAAGGCCGCTCAGGATTCAGGAGTAAGTGCTGTATTTGTTCACGGCCGGACCTGCGTTCAGGGTTACAGGGGAGAGGTTGACTACTCAGCAATACGGAAGATAAAAAAAACCCTAGATATTCCGGTAATAGGAAGCGGTGATATTCTATCTCCGGAAGCTGCCAAAAAAATGTTTGATGATACCGGCTGTGACAGCATCATAGTCGCCAGAGGAGCCCTGGGTAATCCATGGATATTCAGGGAAATAGAAGAGTTTTTATCTAAGGATAGAATTGTCCCCCGGCCTAATCCGGGGCAGGTTGCTAGGGCTATGAAGCGGCAATTGGATTTAACTATAGATTTCTATGGCGAGAGAAACGCGCTTATAAAATTTCGTAAATTCTACATCTGGTATACTAGGGGATTCACAAAAACTAAGCCCTTACGCATTAATGCAGCCAAAGCGAGAAGTAGATTAGATATGCTTGAACTTATAGAAGAATTTGTAAGTATTAGGCGAAATGATTGAGAGTAAGGTGATACTGAGGCTTTCAACGGAAAGAAAATATTTTTTAAAAAAAGAGAAGAGAGGGAGAAGGGCGGAAAAGAGAACGACAATTCTTTTCCGTCCTTCGTTCGTTAATCGTGATTGTTTTAATTAATATCTATTGTTTCTAAAGCCTGAGTCGCGTCCGCCGCCACCAAAATTGTCGCGGGGTTTCATTTTGCGGGCTTTATTTACTGTCAATTTTCTCCCAGCGAAATCTTGCTCGTTT
>JBAYNQ010000108.1:0-5129 GCA_041678705.1 Candidatus Omnitrophota bacterium | reverse complement strand
TTGTTTCATCTTCTCGAGGCAACATGCCGTTTGCGGAAGAAATTATTGCAAAGCTATTGGAAGATTACAATGTGTTTATTATTTACGGCAGCAATAAGCGCCTTTTTAAGAGCTTATCAAAGTTGTCTTCTGCCAGGCTTAAGCTATTTAGCTGGTATGAGAATGTTTGGGAATTAGTATCTTTGGCTTCGATTATCGTTACCAAGCCTGGAGGGCTGACTATTTTTGAAGGCTTATTCATGAAGAAATTTTTTATATTTACCCATTACATACCCGGCCAGGAAGAGGAGAATATGAAGGTCCTGATTTCCAAGGGGCTTGCTCACTATGCGCCGGACAAGGAACAATTTTTGGCAGCGGTAAGCTTGTTTTCAAAAAAAGCCGCTACCGCAGAAGGCTCTTATGCTTTAGAGGTTAAAGATATGGGTGAAGTTTTTGCCGCAAAGTTAAATGAGGTTATGCTTGATGGATAAAATAGCGAAAGTCGCTCTGCCCATTGGCTTAGGGAAAGAGTTTGATTATCTTTACTCAGGAGATTCGCGGCTTACCGAAGGCATGCGGGTTTTAGTTGATTTTAATGGGAAAAAAGCTATCGGAGTGGTTACGGGCCTGGTTTTAACCTCCGCAATAAAAAAGCTTAAAAATATAATCAAGGTCCTTGATGAAGGGGCGGTTTTGTCTCAAGAGCAGATTCAATTAGCCCGGAACTTAAGTGAATTTTATCCTTATCAGCCGGCAGAATTTATTTTTATGATGCTTCCGGCTTATTTAAGAAAGGTCAGAAAAACTCAAATTACCGTTGAAGTGAAAGAACCTACGGCAGGCTTAAAAGGAGAAAAATTATTCATAAAAGGTGATTCTTTTCAGGAGCGTTACAAGGCCTGGAAGATTAAGGCAGAAGAGGGCCTTAAATTGGGCTCAGTTCTTATCTGTTTTCCCCAGATTTCCTATCTCTTAAAAGCTAAAGAAACCCTTGAGAAAGATTTTCCTAATCGTATAAAAGTGCTGCACAGCCGCCAGGGAGAAAAAGAACTCTTTTCGAACTGGAATGAGTCCCGCAGCAAGACTCTTATTCTTGGGGTTCGGGCAGCGATATTCCATTATCCCGCGGACCTGCGCCTTGTGGTAGTGGAACAGGAAAATAGCCCATACTATTTTCAGGAAGAAAAACCTTTCTATCATTTACGGGATGTGGCAAAGATGCTTTGTGATTTAAAGAAAATCAGTTTGGTTTTAAGCGGCGGCCATCCCTCTCTTGAGGTTTATAAAGATATAAAAGAAGATAAGATAAAGCTAAGAGAAATTAATTCTCCGGAAAAAGAAATGAAAATAATGGGTTTGCCGGATTTAAATAAAAATAAAATTGTCGGGCCAGTCTTGACAGAAATAATAAGGAAAGCTGTCCAGGAAAAGAATAGGCTGTTGATAGTCTGGAACCGGAAAGGGTTTGCCAGAATAATCTATTGTTCTGACTGCGGGCACATATTTACCTGCGGGCATTGCTCTGGCTATTTGCAAACATCCTTAAAGGAGGACGAAGCAAGCTGTCCTTATTGTCAACGCAGAGTAAAACTTGAGCCTGTCTGCGGCTATTGCCGCAGGGGATATCTCAAACGGGGGGGCTTTGGTATAGAAAGACTCAGGGAAACCTTAAGAAAGTTTTTTCCTGAAGTACGTATTGACGATTGGCAGAGCCGAAGCCGGCAGTCACAGGTGGTTTTGGCAACAGCCCAAGTTCTAAGTACTCTTTATGAGCCGCCGACATTTGAAACAGGTTGTGTTTTAGATACTGACCACATGCTGTCCAAAACTGATTATGAGGCTGCGTTTGATACTTTTCTGTATCTAAAGAAACTGCTTGCCTTATTTAGCCGCCAACTGTACGTTTTTACTCATAATCGGCAGCATTATCTTTTTCAATATCTAAATGCCGAATGGCGAGATTTTTACGAAGCCGAATTGAGGCTAAGAGAGAGATTCGCGCTCCCGCCTTTTGGCCTTATTGCTAAAATAACTTTACGTTCCAAGAGCGAAAATAATCTTATAAAAAAAACTCAGGAGTTGTATAATATTTTAATAAAAAAATTTATCCAGGTTTACGGGCCCTTCAAGGAAGAGCCGTTTAAATTAAGGGATAAATACAGGTATTCATTAGTTATAAAGGCTAAACGAGACTCTTTTTCGCGTAAAGCGGTAAAAAAAGAGATTGTTTCTTTCCGTGCTTCGTCGGTAAAGATAGCGGTAACTTTCCGGTAACAACCAGAGGGTAATAATTTTTATGCCTAAAAAAATAAAGTTTATCTATTTCGGCAGTTCTTTTTTTTCCCGAGAGATTCTTTCAAAGCTTCTTAAGGAGGGCCTTTTGCCTAACTGCGTTGTCAGTAAACCCGATATGCCTGCCGGAAGAGGGCTTAAGCTTATACCTACGCAGGTGAGCAGGTTGGCCCAGGAGAAAAAAATCCCACTTATTAAACCGGAATCATTGAAAGCTCCGCTGTTGGAAGAAAAGCTGGTTGAAGTAAAACCGGATTTCTTCATAATCGCCGATTATGGAAAAATAATTCCCGGCCATCTTCTCAAAATACCGGAATTGTTTCCGGTATGCGTGCATCCTTCTCTTTTACCGTTGTATCGGGGGGCTACGCCGATAGAGACCTTTCTTGTTGATGGAGGCGCTGAGACGGGTGTGACGATATTCGCGGTTAACGAAAGTGTTGACGCCGGAGATATATTCCGGCAGAAGAAAATTTCGGTTGATACCCGCGATAATTTCTTCGGCCTTCGAGATAAATTAATAGAGGCCGGGGCAGAGTTGTTGATTGAGGTTTTAAAAAGCATTAAGGAGAAAAAATATTCTTTAGTTGCCCAGGATGAGAGCCGGGCCACCGTGACTATAAAACTGGTAAAAAAAATGGGCCGGATAAATTGGCAGGATGACGCTGTCAGGATATACAACCAGACAAGAGCGTTTGCCGAATGGCCGGGGAGTTTTACTTATTTTGGCAAGACAAGAGTCGTTGTTGTTTTGGCTGAGGTAGTTTCCGGTTCTGGTTGCCCGGGTGAAATAATTTCCCTGGATAAAAAAGGTATTGTTGTTTCTGCCGGTAAAGGCGCGGTTTTACTTGAACGAATAAAGCCTGAAGGTAAGAATGATATGGACGCCTGGGCTTTTGCCTGTGGGCATGGGGTTGAGCTCGGAGGAAAATTCACTTAATATGGCCAAAGACAAAACGGCTAATCGCGTAAAGGCTGTTCACGTTTTTTATTCCGGGCTTGTCCAGGGGGTGGGTTTTCGTTTTCGAGCCTGCCAGCAGGCAAAAACTTTAAAGGTTAAAGGTTGGGTTAAAAACCTTAACGATGGCAGGGTTGAAATTGTTGCTCAAGGCAGCTCTCAAAATGTCGGCAGCTTCCTGGAAGCTCTAAGAGATGAATTTAGCCAGCGGCTTTCTGACGTTAGCATCGAGGAGCTTCCATCGCAAGAAACTTTTAACGAGTTTCAAATACGCTGGTATTGATTATGAAGGATATAAAAACCAACATTGAAAATTTGCGCCGTCAGATTCGCAGGGCCGACTATCGTTATTATGTTTTGAGCGACCCTGAAATTTCTGACAAAGAGTATGATTCCTTTTTGGAGAAGCTAAAAATTCTGGAGAAGGAAAATCCGGAGTTTATAACGGTTGACTCTCCCACACAAAGAGTTTCCGGTGGGTTGCTTAAGGGCTTTTCTTCTGTCCGGCACAAAGTTAAAATGCTTTCTTTGGACAATACTTATTCAATTCAGGAAATAGATGACTGGTATGAAAAAGTGGAGAGGTTCCTTAAGCGTAAGGTTTCTTTTGACTTTATGGTTGAACCTAAAATTGACGGAATCAGCTGTTCCTTGATATATGAAAAGGGATTATTTGTCCTGGGAGCGACACGCGGGGATGGAGAAAACGGAGAAGACATTACCGCTAATTTAAAAACTATCAAAGCAATCCCCTTAAAGCTTGAGGGTGATTTCCCGCCTTTAATAGAAGTTAGAGGGGAAGTCTATATTGAAAAAAAAGATTTTGAGCGCCTAAACAAGGAAAAAGTTAATCGTAACGAGCCGCCCTTTGCTAATCCGAGAAATGCCGCCAGCGGCTCCTTAAAACTTCTGGATCCGTCTTTGGTAAGCCGGCGTAAACTTAAATGTCTGATACACTCTTTTGGCCGCGTGGTGAAGCATGAATTTTCTAGCCATAAGGAATTCTTGATGAAGGTTGCCAGTTGGGGGCTTCCTACAGACAGTTATAGTAGGTATTATCCGGACCTTCGAGGGGCCAAAGATTACTGTTTCCGTTGCCAGGATGAAAGAGGCAGTTTTGCTTATGAAATTGATGGCATGGTTATAAAAATCAATAGCCTTGCTTTGCAGGAAGAATTGGGAACAACTTCAAAATCTCCTCGTTGGGCAGTTGCCTATAAGTTTCCCGCTCATCAGGCTACTACTGTTATCAAAAAAATAGACTTTGGAGTGGGTAGGACAGGCATCATTACGCCGGTGGCGATACTTGAGCCGGTTGAATGCGCGGGTGTGATTATTTCCCGGGCGACGCTTCATAATTTCGATGAGATAAAACGCCTTGACGTGCGTCAGGGAGATACCGTTCTTATCGAACGGGCCGGAGATGTTATACCGAAGATAATAAAAGTAATATTCTCTAAACGTGGCGGTAAAGAGAAGAAACCCGTTATACCTAAGCATTGCCCGGAATGTTCAGGAGAAGTTGCCAGAGAAAATGAAGGTGATGTTTACTGGTATTGCGTAAACCCGGACTGTCCGGCGCAACTTAAACGCTCCTTTTTTTATTTTGCTTCCCGGCCGGCGATGGATATAGAAGGCATCGGTTCCAGCGTAGTGGAAGAGCTGGTTGATAAAAAGATAATTAAAAGTATTGCCGACATATATACTTTGACCAAAAAAGATTTTTTAAGTTTACCCTTGTTCAAAGATAAAAAAGCTACAAAGCTGCTTGGGGCTATAGAAAGAAGCAAACACCGGCCTCTTTCTCGGTTTATCTGCGGTTTAGGAATAAAACACGTGGGAGAAAGAGCGGCATTTATTTTGAGTGAAAAGTTTCTTACACTGGAAAATATTTCCC
>JBAYNQ010000107.1:0-5140 GCA_041678705.1 Candidatus Omnitrophota bacterium | reverse complement strand
TTTAGAGCGAAGGTGATTGATGAAGCATCTTTAAGGTGTGTCCAGCTCAACAGGATATACAGGCAAAAGGATAAAGAATTTATAGATCTTCTGGGCAAGATCCGCTTGAATGAGTGCAGGCAGGAAGACATTGATTTCTTGAATGAAAGAGTGGGCCTGGCCGATGACAGCGGATATATCACCCTGACAACAACCAATAGAGATGCTGAAAGCATGAATAGAAGCTGCCTGCAGGAACTAGATTCCAGAGAGTATCAGTATCAGGCTCAAGTAACTGGCGATTTTAAATCAAGCTTACATCCCACAGAGATGACTTTATCTTTAAAGAGGGGGGCCAAGGTAATATTGCTTAATAACGACAAGGACAAGAGGTGGGTTAACGGGACTATCGCCGAAATTGCTGAGCTCACCGATGATTCAATTAGGATTGAGGTAGGTAATGAAATTCATATTTTAGAGAGGTTTGTTTGGGAAAAGATAAAATATGCTTTTGATGACGATACCCGGGAAATCAAGGAGGAGGTAGCCGGAGAATTTAAACAGTATCCTCTAAGATTAGCCTGGGCTATAACCATCCATAAAAGTCAGGGGCAAACTTTCGAGAAAGTCATTATTGATATTGGCTGGGGGGCTTTCAGTCCCGGGCAAGTTTATGTTGCCTTAAGCAGGTGTGTAAGCTTAGAAGGAGTAGTTTTAAAACGGCCTATTAGCATGAGAGACGTGATTACCGACGATGAAATGCGTAATTTTCAGGCTATAAATTCATTTGATATCTAGTGAAGGCTCTTAAAACATAACCTTGAAAGCTAACTGTTTCCAAGGCGCAATTAGCTTTAACGGAACGAAGATAGATTTTTTGATAAAAGGAGGCACAATGTCAAAGAAACTAGTTATATTTTTTTCTATTTTTCTCATGATAGCTTGCGTATCTTTGCGTGCTCAGAGTGTCAAAGAATACAAACCTTCCTCGATTACAAAAGTTATTATACTGGGTAGTGGCAGCCCGGATCCGGACCCGCACAGAATGGGGCCATGCGTGGCGATTGTTGTGAATGATAAAGCGTATATCGTAGATGCGGGTGTTAACTGTGTAAGACAGGCGGCGGCACTTTCTCAGGAGTATGGTGGAAGCATAGAGGCGCTTAATCCCGAAAATTTAGATATTGTATTTATAACGCACTTGCATTCAGATCATACCCTGGGTTTGCCTGATTTGATGAATACGTCCTGGGTTGTTGGCAGGAATGTGCCTCTCAGGGTGTATGGGCCCGAAGGGTTAAAAGAGATGTGTAAAGATATACAGGAGTCTTACATAGAAGATAGATACTGCCGCCTATTCGGCCTCGAACCTGTTAATAACGAAGGCTGGAGAGTTTATGTTCAGGAATATCGTGACGGCGGCGTTGTGTATAAAGATGAAAATATAACAGTTGAGGCTATTAAGACAAAACATGGGAGTTGGCCCATTAACTTTGGTTATAAATTTACTACTCCCGACAGAGTAGTATTGATTTCCGGCGATACCGCGAATACTAAAAGTATACGAGAGGCGGCAAAGGGCGTTGACATCCTTGTTCATGAATGTTACCAAACAGGAGACTTCGGCGGCAATGACCCAAAGTTTGAAAAAGACCTGGAATTTTGGAAAACATACATGTCAGAATTTCATACTTCATCAGAAGAGTTAGCAAATATAGCAAACGAGGCAAAACCGGGGCTTTTGATTTTGTATCATCAGGAGCTATGGTCGGATGATCAAGAAGCCGCTGCTAATGAGATCCGAAACAAATATAAAGGCGAAGTGATTTCCTCAAAGGATTTGGATATTTTTTAAAAGAGCCAAGGACCTTTGGTTTTGAGCTGAAGGTCGAGATAAGCGCGTAGTGTATTTGCGCTTGGAGGCGTCTATGAGGAGCACGAAAAATATAGAAATTGCCCTGCAGAAGTCTAAATTCAGGTCGAGATTCAGGCTTACTTCCAAAGATTTATCATATATAGAAAGAATCGGCCTTGCCAAAATAGAAAGCCACGCTCATGACTTCATCATCACAAGATTAAAGCCGGCTAATCCTGAAAACGACGGCAAACAAACTCCTTTTAAAGGGCACCCTGTTTTTAAAGCTCAACATGCTATCGCCGCGTGTTGCCGTAAGTGCCTTTATAAATGGTACCGGATACCGCCCGGCAGGAAGTTGATGGATTCAGAGACAAATTTTATTAAGACTTGCGTTATGAGTTGGATTCAAAAACAATTATAAGGGGGAGAAAATTCTTTACACTGTCGCCTGAGAGTATTAACATATTAAATAAGCTATAAGCTTTAAGTTAAGGTTGAGGCTTAAAAAAAGTCCACGGTCCACGGTCAATAGTCCATAGACGATAGAATATATAGGTTAAGGTTGAGGTTAAGAAAAACCAAAAAACCAAAAAACCAAAAAACCAAAAAACAGAAAACTAAAGAACTAAAAACAGAAAGACTGAAGAACTGAAAAACTGAAAGACCAAAAAACAGAAGAACGTAAAAACTAAAAGATTGAAAAACATAAAGAATAGGGAAGTTAAGACCTTGCCTACCGGCAGTGTAGGCGCTAACCGAAAACCGAAAGAATATTTCTTTAGCAGAATTACGGTAGAAATATATGGAAATAAATAGAAGCAGATTGTTTAGAGAAAGTGGAGGGCAAATGAAGACGAAACGTTTATTAAAAATAAGCGCGTTATTCTTAATAGCATTTTTTTGTTTTGCCGGCAACAGTATCCTTTCGGCTGAAGATCAGGCCTTGTCTGCACCGGATTACGCGGATTCTGCAAGCTGGATGTTTTTACCCGAAGATTCTAACGCTCAAGCAGCCGATATTTTCTGGGTGTATCCGACTATATATGTTTCAGAGGATAACTGGAATATGCCCCTTGATGATAAAGAGGCTATGGCCAAAGCAAAAGAGGTTACTTCTAAATATCTCGATATGTTTGAAGATAACGGCAATCTCTATGCGCCTTACTACCGGCAGGCAAGCCTTAAGGTTCTTTCAGCAAGTGAGCAAGAGAAAGAGAAATATCTGGGGGTAGCTATTGAAGATGCAAAAAACGCTTTTAATTTTTACCTGGATAATTACAATAACGGTAAACCGTTTA
Source organism: Candidatus Omnitrophota bacterium (assembly GCA_041678705.1). Taxonomy (GTDB): domain Bacteria; phylum Omnitrophota; class Gorgyraeia; order Duberdicusellales; family 4484-171; genus JAQUWY01. Next base: position 2,005 of record JBAYNQ010000107.1, on the reverse strand, counting down.
TCTTGGCCGGCCATAGCCAGGGGGCCAATGTGCTTCTTGAAATGATGAAGGATATGTTTGCCAGTGAGCAAATACGCAAAAAATTGGTAGCAGCCTATATAGTAGGTTGGTCGGTCACAGAAGATGACCTCAAAGAATACCCTTTTCTTAAAATCGCTCAAGGCCCGGATGATACCGGGGTAATAATAACCTACAACGTTGTTGCCGATGGTTTCCAGGATAAGTCGCCTACGCTTTTGGCGGGAGCAGTCGCGGTTAACCCGCTTTGTTGGCTGAAATCGGATATTTTTATGCCGGCGATGCTTAATGAGGGAGCGGTGTTTTTTGATGATAAGATGATTGAGACGATAATTCCTTATTATACGGGCGCTCAGGTAAAAAATGGCGCTTTGGTTATACCGAAGATAGAAGACGAGAGCCAGTTTGATATGTTGTTTGGTCCCGGGGTGTATCATGTTTATGACTATTATTTCTTTTATGAGAATATCCGTAAAAATATGAAACAGCGCTTAAGAGCTTTTTTGCAGTAAGGGCATTTTCGAAATTTTTGACTGTTTTTTAAACTAGATATGCAAGGCGAAAAAATAATATTATGAAGATACTGGAAGAAGTCATATCAATTAATGGATTAAAAAAACTCGCAGCAGCAACCTTCGGTGATTTAGTCAAAGCAGTAGTTGATATAAACAAAGGCCTGATTGCTATAGACGCAGAGTTGCATTCGGACTTAGAAGCTTTGCTATTGGAAAACGGGTCAAAACAGGCTAATTTATGGGGTATTAATTTGTATCCGGATTTATCAGATGAAGAATTTGTTGAATTCGATTCAATGATAAATATGCGTCCTTCACAAGGCAATAAGAGCCGTGGAGTCGAGAGCAAGGAAACCAAAGAGAAGATAATCGAAATAGTTAATAAATGGATAAATCATGGCTATTCAGCATAAAAGTTTAGCTGCCGGGCGATGGAAACAAATGCCTTTTTGTGAACAAATGGCAAATATTGGCAGTGAAATATCCAGAGCGCTTAATTGGCAAAATAAGGGCAGAGAAGAAATGTCCAAAAAAGCTGTTTTAAGAGCTCTGGAGTTATTGGATTTAAGCTTAGATTCATCTAAAAAATTATCTCGCCTTAAGGAAATGGCCCGTTTACGAGAAGCGATAGTTGATTATTTTTATAGCTCTAATGAGTTTTCTTCTTCAGAGAAGCTGTTTCGCGGATATTTTGACCATTTCAATTATGCCGCACGGTATTCTTGCGGCCGGCCGGCTTGAGCGGGATAAAGGTTTATGATATAATTTTTAGTAAAAGGAGGGAGTATGGATTTTATTAAGCCGGGCCCGAATAAAAGAGTTTGCGCTTTTTTTATTGATTCACTTACTGGCCAGATTTTGGGAGGAGTAGTCTCAGTTATATTAAACAGAGATATCAGTTGGCTAATATGGATGCTTTTTATCCTTTTTAAAGATTGTTTCGGCGCCCGGAGTTTCGGTAAATACCTGGTAGGCACCCAGGTAATAGATGAAAATAACCTTGTGGCTAAACCTTCTAAAACTATTATTAGAAATATCTTTATGGTAATACCGCTTTTTCCTCTCGTAGAGTACGTTAAGATACTAATGGATAAAAAAGAAGGGCTAAGGTTTGGGGACAAGGCGGCAAAGACGAAGGTTAACGATTTAAAACCCCAAAGAAAAGACAGTTCTTTCCTTTGGATTTCTGTGGGGCTTTTCGTAGCTGTGATAATTCTACAGCTGGCAATAATGTTTGCATTTATCGAGCAGAATCCTGAGTTGCTTAATCAATAGTTTGGATAGTTTGTGCAGTTTTGAATTATGAGAAAAAGAGGGGGAGAGATGGGTAGCTTTAAGTTTTTTATTTTTGGATTATGCGCTTTTATGTTTATGACCGGCTGTGAAACTATGGATACTACGGCGAAAATGACCCGGCCAGTTATAAAAAAGAGGGTTTTTGATGCTTCATACGATGTTGTTTGGGACGCGGT
>JBAYNQ010000106.1:0-5143 GCA_041678705.1 Candidatus Omnitrophota bacterium | reverse complement strand
TTAAAATGTTTATATCAAGAGCCTTTGCCTGAAATACGTACTGATGCCGGAGCAGCTTCTAGTGAAGCTAAAAAAGCCAGAGGCCCGGTACTTTACACTAATACTGAACTAGAGGAAATAAAAACAGATAATCCTGGTCTTAAAATACATCGTGACCTCTTTTTAGCTGGTGTAGAGTTTGCCGCACCTCGTGATCCGACAAAGCCGGCAGGCCCTCATATAGGATTCATAGTAGACTATACTTCTTTTGTCTTAGGGGAAATACTTAAGCTCACATCATTACGTGAAGAAGTTGTTGACGCCTATGTAAGGATTTTATCCGAACTTGATCAAGCCATCCACAGCAATTCTAAAGACATAGGAGCCTTTAGTTATATATTCAATAACAAGAGAGCAAAGATGGTAGAGTTGTTGTCTCCAAGAGCTCAGGAATTCTTCCACCAGTTAAGTAAGACCGGATTTAAACATATCATTGAAGAGTTAAATAGTAAAGAATCGCTGGATAATGGGGGAGAAGATTTAGTTATGGCACCGAAAGCCAGAAAGCGCATCATGCTTATTCAGCCGGGATTCTCTTGGCAGGTAAATAAACCTACAAGAATGCCTCTAGGGGCAATGTCACTTGCTTCTGCCTTACGTGACGATAATTTGCCAGCTGATGTTTCAATTATTGATATGGTAGCTGAGCAGCTTGATCTTAATGGGCTGATCGAAAGAATTGACGATGAAAGGCCCGATGTCATTGGTGTAAGCGTTGTCTCGGTCTTCTTTAATGTTGCCCGAGATATCGCCAGAAAAATTAAGGGCATTTATCCTGATATATTACTTGTCGCCGGCGGCCCTCATGTTTCGGCTTTAGCAGAATATACATTAAGAGTATCTGACTTTGATGTTGTTGTAAGAAATGAAGGAGAAGCAGCTTTTGTTGATATTGTAAGCAGGTTCTCGGAAAGGAGGGGCTTCGAGAACATAGAAGGTATATCGTATAAGCATTTTGGCAGGATAATCTCAACGCCAACTATTTCAAATTACAGAGAGTGGGTGATGGCTGCTGACAGTTTAGATCTTTTGCGTTTAGACAGGTATGATGAGATTCTTGAAGGCGGGCTTGTTTACCCGATCATGGCAACTAGGGGCTGTCCTTACAATAAGTGCGCTTTTTGCGGAGTTAAGGCCGTATTTAACTGTTACCGCAGGCGTTTACCAGAGTCAGTGGTCGATGAGATAGAGTTCGTATACTATAATTATGGTATTAGATTTTTCCACTTCCTTGATGATACTATGACCGCAGACCATAATTATGCTGAAAGAATATATACACTTATTATCGAACGTAACTTAGATATTAATTGGATGGGCATGACCAGAGCCGATGCCATAGTAAAAAGTTTGAGAGATAATAATAATTACGGTAGAGAAAGAGGATTGCTTGAGCTGGCAAAGCGGTCTGGTTGTGTCGGCTTTGCTATTGGGGTTGAGAGTGGTGATCCAAAAATATTGGAGTTAATTGATAAAAAATTAGACTTGTCTATTCTTGCTAAATCCACAGAGCTCATCAAAGAGGCCGGTATACATGTTAAATACTTTTTGATCGCAGGTATACCAGGACAGGATAATGATAGCATTAACAGAAGTATAGATGTAATTAATGAAAATAAACCTGACTCAATAAATGTTACTGTGGTTAAGCCTTTGCCGGGCTCTGAATTATTTGATCTATGGCTTACTATAGCAAGAAGACAAAGAAATCTGCTCCAGGGCCAGCTTCTTTCACAGGAGGAAGTTATGACTGCTTGGGAAGAGTTGAAGAGGCAGAGTTCGGGGGTTCAGATAGGCATAAGAAGAGATGACTACAAGGATCTCGATGAGCTTTGGGATAAGTTGATGTTTGAAGAAGAGCCGGGATTAAAAGGTACCTTCAGCCGTGAAAAACTCTTTCCTATTTTTGAGACTCAGGAGATGACAGCAGCAGAAGTGCTCGAGCATCGTCAAATGATATTTGATGCATATAAGAGACTTACTTCTCAGATAAAGAGAGTGCCTGTGTTCAGAAGGCCATTCAGTAGTAATGCTAAAACCCGGGTTCAAGCAGAAATGCGTCAGCTTCTTGAGAGCGAGCAATTTGAGATGGGTCACTATACAGTTAGATTCGAAAATGAATTTGCTGCCAGGGTCGGAACAAAGTATGCACTCGGAGTAAGCAATGGAACTAATGGATTAGAACTCGCTTTACGTGCAAGCTTTGGCTCACTTGAAGGTAGGTCAATAATCGTTGGCGCAAATACTAATATAGCTGACGTCTCATCAATAATCCATGCCGGGGCAAAAGTTGTTCTTTGCGATGTTAAAGCAGATACTTTTAGTTTAGATCCACAAAGGCTGCGTATCCTTATTGAGCAGGAAGGAAAAGACTTAAATATAGCAGGAATAATTGTAGTTCATATGGGAGGTCTCATAAGCCCTGATATCCAAGAGATACAGAATATTGCTCTAGAAAACGATCTCTTCTTATTGGAAGACGCTTCTCACGCTTACGGATCTGTATATAAAGGTATACCGGCCGGAAACTTTGGTGATGCTGCTGTATTTTCGTTGTTTGCTACAAAAATGCTTACGTCTTTTAATGGAGGAGTTATTGTCACTAATGATGAGCAGCTTTATGGCAAGATGCACTCTTATCGCAGTATGGGGCGTATTCCGCAAATGAGGCAGGAAACTTATGATACCAATGGCGGCAATTACCGTATGGATGAAATGCAGGCGATAGTAGCAAGAGCTGATCTTTCTGATTTCGAAGAACGCGTAGCTAGGAGAAGGCGGTTGGCCCAGATATATGACAGTGAGCTAAAAAGTAGAGAGGGAGTGGATATTTTGAAAGCAGATGATTGTCAGTCAAACTATTATAAATATGTTATTGTTGTCAATCCGCGTCTTCACCCTGATTTTGATTATAATTACCTAAGAGTATTAGCTGAACGTCAAAGCATAGGCATGCCAGGCTTAATATACGGCTATAGTCTTGATAGCCAACGCTATCCAGAAGGCAGACTTTATATTGATGAAGCAGGCATAAGCGTTGCTCAGGAATTAACCGACTACCATGTGGCTTTACCTATACATGAAGAGATGAGGGATGAGGACGCTATTTTAGTTGCCTCTATAATCAATGATTATCTTGGTAGCTTAGCTAGCAGTAACTTGAATGAAGCAGTTACTGAGCAGCTTGTAGCAGAAAACCAAAGAGAGATAGCAAGGCCAAGAAAGAGTTACTATTACAAGCAGGCGGAAAGTATACTCCGGGATCATTTACATACTCAGCAATTGAGTGGCCGGGGTGTTAGGTTTGCTCTTGAAACCGGAGATATCGTAAGAGCTTCTGCTGGGGTGCGTATACCATTTAGCAGCTGTATAGCTTCAGACAGGGTTGCGGTAAGTTTGGCTCAGGGGGGAAGAGTCATTAATATGGCAGCTTCTATTGACGGAGAGAAGCCGATATCAGTCAGTATGGAGGTTTTATCAAAGCCTGTTTTGATTGTGCGCAGAGTAGATGCTAATTCGCAGGGTCAAAACTATGTATATCAAGATGAAATAAGATCATTATCTGAAGTGATCAGCTATTCTAATTTGGATGACCGCTTCAGGTTGATGAAAATGGTGCTTTTAGCTTCAGGCTTACTGCCTTTGAATGATGAAAGAGAGCTTCGTGAGATCCTGACAGATCTGGGTGGAGGTTTAAAGATAGAAACCTATCATAATGTCTCTCAAGGAGGAGGAAGCAGTAATGTCTTAAGCCTTTTAGGATTAATACTTATAAATAGGCTTTTGGGTCGTCTTGATGATATGGAAAATATAAATAATAGTGTAGTTTTAATTGAGTATTTAGCAGGTTCGCTTGGCGGTTGGCAGGATCATCTTGGATCTTATTATCCCGGATTGAAAGAGTTAAGGGTATCACCCGGAGCTATATTTCCTAATGTTGAAACATTAATTTTGAGTGAAAAAGCCAAAGAGGAGTTATCTTCGAGATTGATCTTATGGGATAGTACAGTTAACCGCGACAGCGCAACTAATGAGTACAGACCTGTTCTTCAGGCACAGACAAAAGTCTTTGGATTTGTTGATCGCCTTAGAAGAAGGGCATATACCGTACATGAGCGCATGAAAGAGGCTCTTTTGAAAGGTGATATGAAGGCCTTAGGCAGACTTCTTACCGAGAAGTATAACCTTGCCAAGTTGACCAGCCCTAATGTGAGGACAGATTATCTTGATACGGTGATAGCCGAAGGAGAGCAACTCATCGAAGGTGCCAGCTCTATCGGTACAGGAGGCGGAGGATATTCTATATTTATTGCATGTGAAGGAAAACGCGAAGAATTAATAAAGCTTCTTAATAAGCATGGACGAGTCCATGAATGGTCTTTGGATACAAAGGGAGTAGAAGTGAATCTTGATGCGGCCAGGCTCAGGTCTTTGAAAGACAGAAATGATATATCTGACTGGATAGAGGCATTTGACTTTTTTGCCCAAAAAGCGAAAAAATATCCGGATTGCTTTGAGCATGTTGAGATTACCTTTTCAGGCGGTGAGCATGCAATCGATTTCGATGTGTATATACCGAAGAACATTCAGGAAGAATTAATGGATATTGCTTTAAAGCACATTTCAACTCAGATAAGTAACCGTCTTATTACCAAAGGTGCTACGGCAATAGGAGTTGAAACGGTTCTTGAGGGATTCAAAGAGCGATTAAAAACCTATTTTGAAGAACATTATGACAATAGCGGTGTACCCACAAGTGTCAGTCAGATAGCCGCCCGAAGCTTAGGTTCTGAACGAGTTGTCTTTGGCGAGACTGTTTTTTCTGGAGACCGCGTAAGAGGCGATCAGGTTCCGGCAGCATATTTACGAGATTTATCTCGTTCAGCTACGATCGTAGGCATTAACATTGGCAAAAGCATGACTAAGGTCGGCATAGCAACGGTGAGCGGCTTCGAAGGGTTTAATTACGTCGGCGGTTTGGCCCGCTTTATGACGTGGCCTAATGGGGCCTCACGAAGTGAAATCGCTAAACTTGCCCGTCGGGTAGCGCTTTCCGTTAACAGAAAATTGCAGCAGGCAGGATTAAGCATCGATGACATTGACG
>JBAYNQ010000105.1:0-5165 GCA_041678705.1 Candidatus Omnitrophota bacterium | reverse complement strand
GTCGAAATATTTCTAAAGCCTGATTATAATTTTTTTCATTAAAAAAGCACTTCCCGTAGAGATAGTACGCATCGGGAAGCAATTCGCTCTGGGAAAACTTCGATATAAAATCCTCTAATAAATTCTTTGCCTGAACATAATCCTGCTGAGAAAAATACCCTACAGCCAAATAATACTGCGCTTGAGGAACAAGTTTAGAATTCGGAAAATTGTTCTTTAAGTTCTTTAATGCCAGAAAAGCTTTGCTCAGGTCCTTTTTCTTTAAAAACGACATCCCGATCTGGAACTGTATATAGTCGGAATACATAGTGTTGGGATACTTTTCTAAAATAGTGCTATACATATCTAAAGCTTCGGTATATTTACCTGTCTCCTGATAAGCATCAGCTATCTGGATTTGAGAGCTAACCCGCACCACAGGATTATCCGCGTATTCCAGAGTATTTTTAAATTCTTCAATAGCATTTTTAAACTGGCCATTTTTTAAATAGCACCAAGCAAGGCCATAATGAGCTTTGTTCAAGATGTCTGAGAAAGGCAAATCCTTGTAGGTGGACAGAATGTACCGGTAAGTATAGATCGAGTCATTGAGCCTGCCCAACTCATAGAGTGTGTCGGCTTTTCCCAAGTAAGTTCTAGCCAAAAGATTGCTAAAAGGATAATCACGCACGAACATATTAAAAGTCTCCAGGGCCTGTATGTAATCCTGCGCTTTAAAATAGTACATGCCTTGAGAAAAAAGCCTCAATTGTTTATCGCTTATCTTATCGATAATTATTTTGGCTTCGACTTTATCTTCTTTGGCGAGATAAACAAATCCCAGCCCCTGATAAATCAAATCGCGTAATTCGGGATTTTTTTCCAATTTGAGGGCATTATTATAATTTTCAAGCGCCTTATCCCATTCATTGCGTTCATAATAACCCTGTCCCAGATAAAAATATACTTTCTGTATCAATTGGCCTTTGGGAAATTCCTTGACGTAACGTTCCGCAAGAGAAACCAATTGTGAATAATTCTTATTCTGGGAATAAAGTTCCAAGAGCTGGCTATAGGCATGGCCTTTTACTTCCTTATCGCCGCTTTCTTCGATAACCGCATAAAAACCTTTTTCAGCGCTGTCAGTTTCTTTAGCTTCTAAATCGTTGCTCGCCATAAGATACCGGGCCCACCACATAAACCGGGAAGAAGGATAAAGATTTACAACCTTACGGCAATAATCATCTGAACGGTCAAAATCTTTGCCCTTGCTGTAAATAGCGGCTAACCAATAATAAATCTGGTCAGTTATGCCCGCGGGTTTACAGGAATCTTCGAGTTTATTTAAAATCTCAAGAGCCTGGGGGTATTCTTTCCTGTGAAAATAACATTTTGCCCTGTACAATTTAGCTTCACATAACAGCGGGCTTTGCGGAAAATCTTCTATGAAGCGTTCAAAAAGAGAAGAAGAAGCATCATAGAATTCATCGGAAAAAGCCTTAGCGGCCAGCCCAAAGCTGATTTCATCGCTATCTTTACAATAACCTCTATCAAGAAGCCCGTTGGCAGCAAAAAAGAGGAATGATAAAAAGAGGAAAGAATACTTTCTCATAACCGTATTAGCATGACAGAGATAGCGAAATAAAAATTTAACGCTTTAGCTTGCCTTTTAAAAACTTTCCAGTGTAAGACGAAGAAAAACCAGCCACCTCTTCAGGAGAACCGCTTGCGACTACCCTGCCGCCAGCCTGGCCTCCTTGGGGGCCTAAATCAATAATATAATCAGCACATTTTACCACATCGAGATTGTGTTCAATAACTAAAATTGTATTTTTTTTATCAACTAATCGTTGCAAAACCGAAAGCAATTTATTTACATCGTCAAAATGCAATCCAGTGGTAGGCTCATCCAGAATATACAAAGTTTTTCCGGTAGCTTTTTTTCGTAACTGCGACGCAAGTTTTATTCTTTGGGCCTCGCCGCCGGAGAGAGTCACCGCCGATTGGCCAAGCCCGATGTAGCCTAAGCCCACATCCATAAGGGTTTGCAGTATATTCTTAATTCTGGGAAAGTTTTCAAAAAGCTTAATTGCTTCTTCCACATTCATGTTGAGGACATCTGATATGTTTTTACCCTTAAATTTAATCTCCAGAGTCTGGCTGTTAAATCTTCTGCCAGCGCAGACTTCACAGGGAACATAGATGTCCGGAAGAAAATGCATTTCTATTTTTTTTGTTCCTTCTCCCCCGCAGGCTTCACATCTGCCGCCGGGAACATTAAAACTGAACCTGGAAAGCTTATACCCCCTGGCCCTTGCCTCAGGCAAAAGGCTAAAAACTTCCCGGATATAACTGAAAACTCCGGTATAAGTCACAGGATTTGACCTGGGGGTTCTGCCGATAGGTGATTGATCGACAATAATCACTTTATCTATATTTTCTAAACCCTCAATATTACCGCATCTGCCCGGTTTATCTTTTGAATCATAAAGCCGGCGCGCCAGGGTTTTATAAAGGATATCTTCTACTAACGTAGATTTCCCGGAACCGGAAACTCCGGTAACACAGACAAAATTTTCCAGCGGAATCATGACATCTATATCCTTTAGGTTATGCTCACACCCACCCCGGACAAAAATGAAAGGTTTATCATTGTAGGAGCGCCGTGAAACCGGAACAGCAATCTTCTTTTTGCCATATAAATATTCAGCGGTAAGCGTATTGCTTTTCCTCAAGCCTTTAATCTCCCCCGCATATATGACTTTCCCACCATTAATTCCTGCTCCCGGGCCAAGATCGATAACCCAGTCAGCCGCCTTTATCATATTCTCATCATGTTCGACCACGAGAATAGTGCTGCCTAAAGCTTTAAGATTCTTTAAGGTGGTAATCAATTTAGCGTCATCTTTTGTATGAAGGCCTATCGTCGGCTCATCCAAAATATAGATTACGCCGGATAAAGCTGAACCGACCTGTGTAGCCAGGCGTATCCGCTGGGCCTCTCCTCCGGAAAGCGTAGAACTCAAGCGGTCTAAAGACAAATAAGACAACCCCACATCTATGCAAAATTTAAGCCTTTTTTTAATTTCCTTGATTATATGATTAGCTATTTTTTCTTCGTAAGCCGAAAGCTTCAAACTGCTGAAAAACCTATAACAATCATCTATAGTCAAGGTAACTACATCCCATATGGATTTGCCCGTAAGCTTAACCGCCAAAACTTCTTCTTTAAGCCGATGCCCCAGGCACTGGGGACAGGCAAGTTTAGACATGTATTTTGATATCTGGTCCTTACGGTAATCACTATCAGTTGTATTAAAAACTCTTTCTAAATTAGGAATAACTCCTTCAAAAGGTTTACCCCAGACATAAGTCTGCTTATCGCCGTATAGAATCTTTTTCTGCACGCTTCTGGGTAAACGTTTGTAGGCGGTATCTAAAGAAAAACCCAGTTCATCAGAAAACTCTCTTAAAAGGGCTCGGTAATACATAATATACCCCCTGCCGCCTCTGCGCCAAACTTCAATCGCCCCTTCCCTTAAAGTTTTATTTTTGTCGGGTATTATGAGGTCGGGATCAAACTCAAGCTTTATCCCCAGGCCCTTACAGGAAGGGCAAGCCCCATACGGAGCATTAAAAGAAAACATTCTTGGTTCCATTTCCCCCAGAGAAATTCCGCAATGAGGACAAGTGAGGCTTGTATTTAAAAATACCTCTTTTTGAGTGTCATTGTTATAGATAGTAATATGGCCAGCGGAAGCCTTAATGGCTGTTTCTACAGAATCTGCTATCCGCTTTTGATATTGAGAACTGACCTTTATGCGGTCAACAACTATTTCAATATTGTGTAATTTATGTTTCGCTAAGGTTATCTCTTCGCTTAACTCATAAATGTTCCCATCGACTCTAATCCGAGAGAAGCCTTCTTTGAGCAGCCTGGAAAATAACGCTCCATACTCACCTTTTTTGCCCCTGATAACCGGGGAAAGAATACTTATGCGGCAACCGGAAAACTGCGACATTATCTTATTAATTATTTCCTGCGAGGTAAGGCTGGTTATAGGCCGCAAGCACTTATAGCAATGGGGTTTGCCAATACGAGCAAAAAGCAGGCGCAAATAGTCGTAGATTTCTGTCTGCGTAGCAACAACAGAACGCGGTGAACTGACGGCCGTTCTTTGTTCTATCGCTATTGCCGGAGAGAGCCCCTCAATATGTTCTACTTCAGGCTTTTTAAGCTGCTCAAGAAACTGCCGGGCGTAACTGGAAAGGCTTTCAACATAGCGGCGCTGGCCCTCGGCATATACAGTGTCAAATGCCAAAGAAGATTTGCCCGAACCGGAAAGGCCGGTAACAACTATCAACTTGTTCTTAGGTATAGACAGATTGATATTTTTTAAATTATGTTCTTTAGCGCCCTTTATTACTATGTAATCGTTCATTTCAATTATTCCATTTATTATATAGAGGTGCCTGCTGCGTCTTTGGAGATTATGGCTGGCCGCGGATTCGCTTTAGTTAACTACCGACTTTAAAGTTAGAAAACATTTTATTAAGAAGGAATTGCAAAGACAAAACAGTCAAAGCGCTCGTCTTCGGATTTAATTTCGAAGGAATATTTTCGATACTTATATTCAACCGAGCCTGTTCGGAATCTATAAAGATGCGGTGAATGTTACGTTTGATATTGGGATCGGCTTTTATACACACTTCTATATCTTTAAATTCCGAAGCTAAAGACAAGGTTGCCGCTATGTTAATATTCTTAGGAAAACAGCGTATAGCCTCTTTGACTCCTCCCTTAAAAACAATTCTTTCTTTTTTGAGCCCGGTTAAGTCTATCTTTTTCTTTTTAAGATAATCGGCCCCTGTGAGTCCCGAAGGAGGTTTTGAGGTCACCAGGGATATTTTTTTAACTTTACCCATACGCAAGGCTCCAAAACCGTCTACCCCGCAAATAGCCCCGGAAGGAACATAGACAGTTATACCTTTTTTCGCGGCACGGCTAATAATGGACGCTTTACCCACAAATGCGCCTACGCTAACTATAACAACATCTTTTTTATAAAAAAGCGCTTTCTCCAGCACGCTTTTTGCCCCCTTGATGGAAGCAGCTTCAATAATTAAATCATTTTTCTTTACATTTTCTTCCAGGGTCATTATCTCCGGCCTCGAAGAAAGTCTTT
>JBAYNQ010000104.1:0-5172 GCA_041678705.1 Candidatus Omnitrophota bacterium | reverse complement strand
ATAACAATTTAGCCAAAAGAAAAGATTGGTTATAACCGCGTATTTTTTTAGTGTCAGGATGGCAGGGAACAGGCATCATTGTGTCATATTCCTGGATGTTTATGCCTGAGGCCATAATTTGATCACGCAGGAGAGAAGCGAAGAAATCTGCCAGGTAATCATAATGCTTATATTTAAAAAGTTGTAGTAATTGAGCTAAAGGTTCTTTATAGGCGCAGGCGCTTATTATCCTGTCACAAACGGGTTTTACTTTTTGGCACTGCCCGCAGAAAGAAGATTGTTTATACGAAAGCGGGCGTGAACAACCGTAGCAAAGGGGGTTCTTCAGGAGGGTTATCTTTTCCCGGCACCTTTTGCATAAGTAGCCATCAAGTATTTTATTTTCACAGTAAAAACATAGATTAGGAAATAACAAGTTTCTGAAGGCTTTAAGATGTGTTTTAAACACAAAGGTATTCTAATCTGTTTGGCTGTTGATTGCAAGCCCGAACGTTTTGCATAAATATCATTTGGCAATACCCAGCTTTTAGGCTTATACCTTGAGATTTATTATTTAGTAATAATTTATTTGTAGTATAATAAAAACAGAAATTTTATATTCGGCAACAGGAGGCAGAAGTAATGTTGTGGTTAGGAATACTTTTTAGCTTTTTGTACTGGATCGGGGCTTCGGCAATGAACATTTTTGTTTTTGCCAAAGGCGGCATTATGGGAGAGGTTTTTTACCCCGGCAGCTTAGAGCTGGGGGTGCGCTTGTTCGTGGTTTCTCTCATTATGATAATGAGTTTTTATTTTGAGTTCGTTATCTCACTTAAGAAAAAAACCGATAATGAATTAGACAAGAAATACGGTTTCGACAGTTCTATTCTCGATGCCTTAGGCGTTTTGGCTGTTGTTTACGATTCATGCGGCCGCATAGTCAGATTTAATAAAACAGCTGAGAATTTGAGCGGTTATTCGTTTAGTCAAGCCAACGGCAGGTATGTTTGGAAAATGTTGGCCTCAGAAAGTGATTCAAAAGCCTTAAAGGCGGTTTTTGACAACATCCGAAAACGCCCTTTTCCAACTCAGCATGAAAATTTATGGTTAGCTAAAGATAAACGGCAATTTTTGATAAAGTGGGTTAATACCGTTTTTAGAGATGAATCCCAAAATCTTAGATACATTTTAAGCGTGGGTATAGATGTTACAGAATACCAACACAATCAACAGGCACTTCAGAATTCTGAGAATAAATATAAGGATTTAATCGACAATATAGCCGTAGGGGTTTCTTTAGTCTCTTCTGACCTGCGCATGATTCATATTAATAAACAAATGCAAAGGTGGTTTCCTGAAAATGACATTTCCGGCAGATCAATTTGTCATAATATTTTCAGTGATTATTCGGATAAATCTTGCCACATATGCCCAACTTGCCGGACGTTAGAGGACGGCCAGGTCCATGAATCAGTAATGAATGTTGTCATAGATTCCAAGAGCAGAGTTTTTAAGGTAACATCTTTTCCGGTAACAGACAAGAACGATAAAGTTACGGCTGTAGTTGAAACGGTTGAGGATTTTACGAAAATCAATAAACAGGAGCAGGAGATAAGACACAATTACCTTGCTCAGGCGGTTATCAACTCTCTTCTTCGGTTTTCTTTAGAAAACATTACTCTGGAAGGTTTTCTAAAGTGTTCGTTGAGTATTATTCTTTCTACTCCCGGATTTTCTTGTGAATCCTTGGGAGCGATATATTTAGCCGGAGATGACCCTGACATCTTGGATATGAAAGCTCAGAGTAACCTTCCGGAAATTATAAAGAAAGCATACCGGAAAATTCCTTTTAATAAGCAGCTTTATAGCAGTGCGGTTGGTTTCAACGTTTTAAATCCAGCTGAATTTTCCAGGAGCCGCCAGTCGGCTCAGGAAAAAACTTTTACTTATTATAGCGCACCCATTCTGTATGCCGGAAACATATTAGGAGTCATAAATATATATTTTAACAAGGAGCATAAACGGGACAAAAGAGAGGAGGAATTTTTAACTGCCATTGCCAATACTTTAGCCGGGGTAATCCATCGTAAGGTAACCGAAGAGCGATTAGGAAAGATTAATGAATGCCTTGTTAATTTGGGCATTAATGTGCAAGACAATATAAATCGTTTAGTTGGTTTATGCGGAGATATAGTTGGAGCCACGGCAGCCATCTATGGGCGCATCAATCCCGGCAACGACAGGTTTGATATTGTCGCTAGGGGAGGGTCTTGCTGCAGTGACCATGACATGCTCAAATTGTACGAAGAAATCTGCCGTAAGATAATCGATAAAGCTAAAACCGGTTCTTCCCAGCAGCCGCCAGAAAGTTTAATCCATCAAGAAATTTTTGACTTAAACGGCAAGACTTATTTCTGCATTACCCAAAAGGTCGAGTGCCGGAGTGTTTGCAAAGGGGTGTTGGCTGTTTTCTGCCGTAGTGATTGCAGTTTTAAAGGTGATGATAGGGAGTTCTTGGGTATTGTGTCTTCGGCTATCGGCATAGAAGAAGAGAGGTTAATAGAAAATCAAGAACTTAGCGAAGCTTATGACAAACTTAAAAAAGCCCAAAATGGCCTGGTGCAGTCAGAAAAACTAGCAGCTTTAGGAAGATTTTCTTCCGGCATGGCACATGAGGTAAAGAATCCTTTAGGTATTATATTAGGAGGGATAGAGTATCTGGATAAAAAGCTTGAATCCGCAGATGCAGACGTAAGAATGGCCATAGGCAAAATTAAAGAGTCGACTTTAAGGGCCGATATCATAATACGCAATTTACTAAAATTTGCTATGCCTTCCGAAATTAAAACAGACAAGGTGAGCCCGAGCCAGCTTGTTAATGAAACGATAGCTCTGCTAAAATATAGAACCTCTCTTATAAATATAAGTATAAAGACAGATTTTTCCAAAGACGATACAGTTGTTTTAGTCGACAAAAACCAGATTCAGCAGGTTTTATTTAATCTTATAGTAAATGCGGTCGATGCCATGCCTAAAGGCGGCCAGATAAAAATTAAAGTTTATAGAGCGTTGATGAATGAATCGTTTGGTGATAAGCCGGTTTGCATTATTGAAGTAACAGATACCGGCGCAGGCATATCGCAGGAGAATTTATCTAAACTTTTTGAACCGTTTTTTACCACTAAAAGGGACAAAAAAGGAACCGGACTGGGTTTGTCTATTTCTAAAATAATAGTTGAGAATCATAAAGGTATACTTTTAATTGAGAGCCAGGAAACTAAGGGCACAACTGTAAAAATAGCCTTGCCTTTGGCGGATAGAGGTGCTTGACATCAACAAAGGTAATGGTATTATCAAAGACAGGCGAGAGCTTCGGCTCTATAAGAGCATAAACCGAGAATGGGAGAAAAGGTAGATTATATTCAAGGAGGCGGCCGATGCGCAAAGTACTTATAATCGACGATGAAGAGGATTTAACGTTTTTTGTAAAAGCGAATCTTGAGTTAAGCGGTAGCTATGAAGTAATTATTGCCAATAGGGGCAAGGAGGGCATAAAGTCTGCTTCCCGCCATAAACCGAATATCATACTTCTTGATATCATGATGCCCCAGATGGATGGATTCCAGGTTTTAGAAAAGCTTAAGAAAAATCCCAAAACTATGGCGATACCGGTGATTATGTTGTCCGCCAAAACCGATGATGATTCAAAACTTAAAGCAGCCGGGCTTTACAATGAAGGTTATCTTGTTAAACCAGTGCAGATAGATACTCTCAAAGCAAAAATAGATCAGGTCCTAGAGAGGAGAAATTCGGATTAACTAAGACAGCCGGCTCCAGGCATCAATTTTTGTTTTCCGCGAAAAAAGATTTAAAACCCGTAATTTTCATTCAAGCTGTCTATTCTGAAAAATAACAATCCTCACATAATTAATGAATTATCTTTTTTCCCATTATACCGTGATAGGCTACTCTTTATTTATTATGGCCGTGTCTCTACTTCCGGTGAAGGCCCCTGAGCGCCTCAATTTTGTCTTTGCCGATAAATTTTTGCATTTAATCATGTATGGCCTATTCTCTTTCTTGTTTATAAATTTTTTATATATGAAAAGGATCCCCAACCCCTACATAAAAAGTTTTTTAGTTATATTCTGTTTTGGTGTAATTATAGAGGTGATACAATATTTTCTGCCTTTTAGGAATTTTGAAATCTGGGATATAGCCTTTAATATGGCTGGTTGGTTTACAGGTTGTTTTTTAATAGTTGCGCCTAACCGTTATTCGGAAAATGGATAAGAATAATAAAGCTTTTCAAGTAGTATTTGAAGATGACTACATTATTGTTGCCAACAAAATTACTAAGATTCTGGTTCAGCCAGCTCAAAGCAGCGATAAATTTACGTTAAATGCGCTTTTGGAGAAATACGCCGGCGGGAAGCTTTTCCCTTGTCATCGGCTGGATAGAGAAACTACAGGATTGATTATATACGCTAAGCAGGCTGATATCCAAGCTGATATCAGTCAACAGTTTGTAAACGGTGAAATTATTAAAAAGTATATCGCTTTCATAAAGCAGGGCCCGTTAAAGAAAAAAGGCGTTTTTGAGGGTACGATAATTGACCGTCAGGGCAAAACTTTCGGCGAGAAGCCAAAGCAGGCCCGGACATTATACAGGATAATTGACAGGTTCAAAGACTTTAGCGTAATTGAACTAAAACCTTTAACGGGAAGGACCAACCAGCTTAGGATACAACTGGCCAGGACCAATTGTCCTATACTCGGAGAAACAAAATACGCTTTTCGCAGAGATTTCTCGTTACGCTTCAAGCGTCTGGCTCTGCACGCTTTTTATCTAAGTTTTATTCACCCTGTTAGCAGAGATAGGGTAGAGGTGAAAATAGGCTTGGCTCAGGATATGAAAAGGTTCCTAAGTGAGGCAACAACTTTCCAAGACGGAAGGCGCAGGAAAGTTGTGTAGCAGAACTTACCCCGCCCTTTTGAGAGGGGCGGCAGTAGCATTGTAACCCGCCAAAAGGGCGGGGTTTAATTCGCCCAAACGACTTATGTTCACTTGCTTCATTTGCTCCATAAGTCGTAGGCTCATTAAAGGAGGTGCGTATGCTTTTGGGTATTATCTTTATTCTCTCTGGCATTCTGATAATTATCTATCCGGCGTTGCTTTCTTTGGTGGTGGGT
>JBAYNQ010000103.1:0-5180 GCA_041678705.1 Candidatus Omnitrophota bacterium | reverse complement strand
TACTGGCAGCGATATCGATTCTTATCCCGCTTGTTGTAACCGCCGTTTTCAAAGTATCGGGATATGCTATCCCGGTGATCGGATTTGTTGTATTGGCCACCTTACTGTTTGACAGTTTAGAGCTGTCATTTATCTTTGGTTTTCTTATTGCTCTTTTGGGCGCCAGTATGTGCAATGACAACTTCAATATAGGCATAAGCCTGCTTTGCGGTTCTATTGTTGCTTCTATGCTGACTTATCGGGCCAGGAGGAGGTCTCAGGTCATTCGAGCGGTAGTTTTAGCCGGATGTGTGCAGTTTTTTGTAGCTTTTATCATGGAGCGTGAGCAAAGTTTTTTTGTTCTTCCGGCTCTGGATTTTAATCTGGTAAAGACGAACTCTTTGAATATTGCGCTGTCTTCAGCTATAGTGTTGACTCTCCAGCCGATTTTTGAATATGTTTTCAGGGTGGTTACCAATATCTCCTTGCTTGAGTTGTCGGATTTTAACAATCCTTTATTACGCAGGCTTATCCTGGAGGCCCCGGGAACTTACCAGCATTCTCTGGTCGTGGCTAATTTAAGCGAAGCCGCTGCCGAAGCCATAGGCGCTAACCCTCTTTTAGCCAGAGTGGGAGCTTATTATCATGATATAGGCAAAATGCTTAAACCGGAATATTTTGTTGAGAATCTGGTAAACTACAAAGATATCCACAAAAAGTTAAAGCCTTCAATGAGCAAGCTAATTATTTTTAACCATGTTAAAGACGGCCTGGATTTAGCCGCTAAGTACAGGATAAACCCCAAAATCGCCGATTTTATTACCCAGCACCATGGCCGTACGCTAGTATATTATTTTTATCATCGAGCCAAGGAGCTGGAGCCGGAAGGAAAACACGAAGAAGAGTATCGTTATCCCGGGCCCAAGCCGCAAAATAAAGAGACGGCTATAGTGGCTTTAGCCGATACAATCGAAGCTCTTTCCCGGACGCTGGAGGAGCCCACACCTTCCAGAATTGAAGAAATGGTTCGTGAAGTTGTTAAAAAGAGGTTTATGGAAGGCGAGCTCGATGAATGTAACCTTACCTTGAAGGATTTAGAAAAGATAACTCAAAGTTTTATTCGTATTCTAAACGCTGTATTTCATGCCCGGATAAATTACCCTAAGGATGATTCCCGCAAATAACAATTTCTATCGGCTTCATGCAAATCTTTGAGTTTTGCCATGGCAAATACCTCGCGTGTTTTAAAATTAGATATAATAAACCGCCAAAGAATTAAAAAGATTGCAGCTAAAAAGCTTAAGATTTCCCTGGAAAAAGCCATGCGGCCTTTGTCGAGCTGTTTTACGGAAACATCCAGCAGCCGTTTTATTAGAATTTCTGTGGTTCTCTGTGACAACAGCTTTATTACCGGACTTAATAAAAAATACCTGAAGAAAAATATACCTACGGATGTAATTGCTTTTGAACTTAAAGATTCCGAAGGGCCCGGTTACATCGGCGAGGTATTTGTTTCTGTACAGGAAGCTGTTTTAAGGTCTCCCGAGTATGGTTTCACCTGGCAAAAAGAGCTTAACCTTTACATTGTCCACGGCGTACTGCATTTGGCCGGCTATAGTGATTGCAACAAAAAAGAAAGAAAGCGGATGGAAGCCAAACAGCAAGAAATTCTTAGAAAAATATTCGGTTAGCGGTCTGCGGTGTTCGGTTTACGCAAAAGTTTTTAAATGCCGATAACCGCTAACCTAAAACCGATAACCGTATAAAATCTATGATTGAAAAAGACCTTGGATTTGTTTTAAAAAGATGTAACTTTCGGGAAACCAGTCTGATATTGACTCTTTATACCGCAAGATTTGGAAAAATAAGTGGTATCTGCAAAGGCTTCTATTCAGGCAAAAGGGAGTTTTCAGCCCATCTTGATACCTTCAGTCTCAATGAATTTGTGTTTTATCCTAAACGTAACGAAATCTGGCTGATTTCTCATGCTGATCTTGTTTCGGATTTCTTTTTTCTGCGCAAGAATTTATCCAAGATGAAAGTGGCGGCATTCTTATTTAATCTGATAGAGAAAACTATGCCGCTTTGGGATGTAAATTACCAGATTTTTAACCTTATGAAATATTGTTTAAACCTGCTTTCTCAAGAAAAAGAAATTAAGGTGCTTTATTTATTTTTAATAAAGTTTCTAACTCTTTCCGGATTTAAGCCGGAGCTTGACCATTGCATATGCTGCGAAAGCCCTTTGCAACAGGAATCTTTATTCAGTGTTTCTCGAGGAGGTTTCGTGTGCCGGAGGTGTTCTTATAAAATAAAAGATGTTCAAACCATTAGCCGCCAGGCTTCCCGGTCTCTTGCCTATATACAGAAAACAGATTTTCCTTTAGTCCTAAGGCTTAATCCTACCGCCGCCTGCCAGGAAGATATTTTCTATATCTTAAGGGAATTTATGTCTTATCATTTCGATTTTGGTAATACAGCTTACGCGGGCATTTTCAAAATTCCGCAACCAGCTTTTAAATAAATCAAAATGTGTAAAATGTAAAAAATTTGATATAATACCTTATGATTTATAAAGACAGGCCAACGTCATCGATTGAAAGAAAAGCAAAGAAAACAGCAGGTAAAACTTATTCTGTCGCGGATATTGTTACCGGCATCTTGCAGGTAATTGCCTATGAGTATTCAGGCCAGCCGACAACCGTAGAATTAAAAACTTGTGAATTTACCTGTGTTTGTCCCTTCTCCGGCTTACCTGATTTTGCTACTCTGACTGTGCGATATGTTCCCGGAAAGTATCTGGTTGAATTGAAATCTTTGAAGTATTATCTGTATTCTTTCCGTAACGTTAAAATTTATAATGAACATGCGGTTAATAAAATCCTCAAAGACCTGCTAAAAGTTTTGAAACCACGTGAAATCACAGTAATCGGAGAATTTACCTCAAGAGGCGGCATAGAGAACAGAGTCACGGCTTTTCATAAGAGCCAGAAATAGAACTGCCTATAAAATTGATAAACATTCGGAATTATTATCCTTTATTTTATTCCTTTTTGTTCCGGAAGGCCTGATATTGCCGCTTGATGATTCAGGATTTTATTTCAGGAGATTAAAAAATGCAGAATAAAGATATTGGCCATGTATTCAGGGAAATAGCAAAAATTTTAGAATTAAAAGGCGAAAATCTTTTCAGGATAAGGGCCTATGAAAGAGCCGCCCAGACGATAGAGGACCTACCTGAAAGCCTAGCTAAAGTTTATGATGAGGAAAGGCTCAGGTCTTTGCCCGGTATCGGCAAAGACTTAGCTAAAAAAATAGAAGAGCTTATTACCACCGGCTCACTGAATTATTACCAAGAGTTGAAAAAACAAATTCCTTCCGGAGTCGTTGATATGCTGGGTATCTCAGGCCTGGGCCCTAAGACGGTTAAATTGCTTTACGATAATTTAGGAATTGACAGCATAGAGAAGTTAGAGAAGGCCTGCCGACAAGGCTCTCCGCTTGGCTTGGAAGGCATAAAGGAGAAAACGCAGAGCAATATCTTAAGGGGGATTGAGCTGTATAAACGTGCCCGGGAAAGGATTTACTTGTATCTCGGTTTGGGGATCGCCGAAAAATTCATAAAACAGCTAAAAGATACAGGGTTAATAGAAAAAATTGAGATTGCCGGCAGTTTACGCAGGAAAAAAGAGGATATTAAAGATGTGGACATATTGGCTGTTTCCAAAGAGCCTTCAAAAGTTATGGAGACCTTTACCGGATCGCCTTTAGTAGCTCAGGTTTTGGTTAAGGGCCAAACAAAGTCTTCGGTTTTGGCTGATGAGGGAAGCATCCAGGTGGATTTAAGGATTGTGGAAAGAGCAAATTTCGGTTCGGCTTTAATGTATTTTACCGGCTCTAAGGATTTTAATATAGGCCTGCGGCAGCTGGCCATAAATAAAAGCTATCATCTGAATGAATACGGATTATTTTCCGATAAGGACATTTCCAAGAAGAAGCCTCTTGCTTCAAAATCCGAGAAAGAAATATTTTCTTTCCTGGGCATGGATTATATTCCTCCTGAGCTGAGAGAGGCAAGAGGTGAAATTGAAGCAAGCCTGGCGAATAATTTGCCCGAGTTGGTGGAGCTTAGAGATATACGGGGAGATTTTCATATCCATTCTAATTATAGTGATGGCTCTAGCAGTCTCGAGGAGATAGTTTTATACGCTAAAAACAAAGGCTATGAATATGTAGGAATTTCTGATCATTCTCAGAGTCTTAAAGTAGCAAGAGGCCTTTCGGTGAGCCTTTTGCATGAAAAAGTTGAAGCGGTGAGAAAAATAGATAACCGCCAGAAAAATATAAGAATTCTTTGCGGCAGCGAGGTTGATATACTAGCTCAGGGAAAACTTGATTATCCTGACAGCGTTCTAGAAGAGCTTGATTTTGTTATCGCGGCTATTCATTCTGGGTTTAAACAATCCAGGAGAGAATTGACGCAAAGGATAGTCAAGGCGTGTCAGAATCCTTACGTCAATGCAATTGCTCATCCTACGGGAGGGTTAAGGGGCTTGAGAGAACCCTATGAAATAGATTTCGATGAGGTCTTTAAAGCCGCCCGTGATTACAACACGGCTTTAGAAATAAATTGTCATCCCCAGCGTATGGATTTAAGCGATATAAGGTCAATGGCAGCTAAGCGTTCAGGGGTTAAACTTATTTTGGGAACAGACGCGCATAATATCGAACAGCTTGATCTTATGGCTTTTGGAGTCAATGCTGCGCGAAGGGCCTGGTTAGAAAGACAGGATGTTATAAATTGTCTCAGTTTGGATGAATTGTCAAAATGGCTTGGGAAATAAAGGAATAGCAGGGAGGGGCTAAGGTTGAGGTTGAGGTTAAGAAAAACCAAAAAACCAAAAAACAGAAAACTAAATAACTAAAAACAGAAAGACTGAAAAACTGAAAGACTGAAAAACTGAAAGACATAAAAACAGAAAAACGTAAAAACTGAGAACGAAAGAACTGAAAGATAGAAAACCAAAAAACCAAAAAACAGAAAACTAAAGAACTAAAAACAGAAAACTAAATAACTAAAAACTGAAAGACCAAAAAACAGAAGAACGTAAAAACTAAAAGATTGAAAAACATAAAGAATAGGGAAGTTAAGACCTTGCCTACCGGCAAGCAGGCGCTAACCGAAAACCGAAAGAACATTT
>JBAYNQ010000102.1:0-5222 GCA_041678705.1 Candidatus Omnitrophota bacterium | reverse complement strand
CATGTACTGGTCGTACTTAAGCCCTATACCGCCTAAAACAATCATGTCGACCTCGGCTTGAAGAGCTATGCGGGCAAGGAGCTCATTGTAAGGCTCTCCGGAAATAGAAAATATCGGCAGCTTCTGAGAAACAACCAGAGAATTAAAAATATCTATCATCGGTATATTGGTACGGATCATTCTTTCCGGAATAATCCTTTTGGCTGGATTGACCGAAGGCCCGGTTATTTCGATGAGATTCTCGCTCAAAGCAGGCCCTTTATCGCGAGGTTTACCACTTCCGTCAAATATTCTGCCTAACATATTTTCAGAAAAAGCAACTCGCATAGGAAAACCTGAGAACATCACTTCATCGTTGGTAGAAATTCCGCGGCTGCCGGAGAATACCTGCAAAGACACGATGTCCGCCTCAAGCTTTATCACCTGAGCCAGAGAAGAACTGCGGCTGCTTTTAACCAGAGCCAGCTCTTCATAGCTTACGCCTTCGGCTTTCACCGTAATAACGTTCCCATTAATGCTCAATATTTTGCTATGTACTTTCCTCATTTGTCGCTTCGCCCCTACGCACTAATCAGTGTTCTTCACCCTCTGTACTCATCTGCGTATCAAGAAATTCTTCTATTTTTTTCTCCTGTTCTTTAAACTCCTGAGATTGCCACTCTTTATAGTTCCAATCCACAAACAGCTGGCGCAAAGCATGGAAGACTTTGCGGGCATTGTCTTTTGTATCAAAATTAAGTTTTTTTTCTAAAACAGAATAGATTTTCCCGAACACATATTCCTGGCGCGCAAGGCTTGTAGCCGCATCAACCTTGTCAAACCCGTTTTGCTGCAAATAGACACTGTCTAAGAATTCGGCTTTTAAATATACGGTGAAATCATCCATAGATGTTCCCTCTTCACCTATAACCTTCATCATCTGCCCTACCTCATTGCCTTTGATTAATATCCCCCTGGCTTCCTTGATCACCTCCGGAGCTATAAAGCTCGGATATCGTGACCAACTCTCTAAAGGGTCTATAGAAGGAAAGCGCCGGGCATTAGCCCTGTCCCGTGAAAGTCCGTGAAAGGCTCCGACAACTTTTAAGGTCGCCTGCGTAACTGGTTCGTCAAAATTTCCGCCGGCCGGGCTCACTGTCCCACCGATAGTGAGGCTTCCCTTTCTTCCTGAAAAAAGCTCCACCACTCCTGAACGCTCATAAAACTCGGCGATCCGTGATTCAAGATAAGCCGGGTAAGCTTCTTCTCCAGGGATCTCCTCAAGCCGGCCAGAAACCTCTCTCATGGCTTGAGCCCAGCGGGAAGTAGAATCAGCTAAGAGTAAAACGTTTAAGCCCATTTGGCGATAATACTCGCCCAAAGTCGCCGCGGTATAAACTGAAGCGTCTCTTGCTGCTACCGGCATAGAAGATGTGTTACAGATTATAATCGTACGCTCCATAAGAGATTTGCCCGTACGAGGGTCGTTGAGTTCGGGAAATTTGCGCAGAGTTTCAACTACTTCGCCGGCCCTCTCCCCGCAAGCAGCAAGAATAACGATATCAACATCGGCATAGCGACTGGTTAGCTGCTGCAGCACGGTCTTGCCGGCGCCGAAGGGCCCGGGGATACAATAAGTCCCGCCTTTGGCCACAGGGAAAAATGTATCGATAATGCGTATTTTTGTAGTCAAAGGCTCTTTGGGAGTCAGCTTCTGCCGATAAGCTTTTATAGGAACTTTTATCGGCCAGTCAAAAACCATACTTACCTTTATATTATTGCCTCTGGCATCCCGCAACGTGGCTATGTTGGCTTCTATAGCATAATCGCCTTCCGGGGCAATCTCTTCTACGCTATACTCGCCATCCATATCAAAAGGCACCATTATGTAATGCTTGAATATTCCTTCCTGAACATACCCGAGCGGCTGGGCACTGCTTACAGTCTTCTGGCCGGCCTTGATTAAAGGAAAAAAACGCCATTTGGTTTTAAGGTTTAAAGCCTCAAGCTGAATACCCCGGGGCAGAAAAAATCCAAATTTCTGAGCCAGTTCAGGAAGAGGATTCTGCAAACCGTCATACACCTGGCCCAGAAGACCGGGCCCCAATTTCACTGAAAGCATTGTTAAAGAAAACTCTATCTCGTCCCCAATCTTTACTCCTTTGGTATCTTCAAAAACCTGCATATACGCCATATTATCGCTGATGCGTATAACTTCGGCCATCAGCCTTTCTTCGCCGCAGATAACATAGCCAACTTCGTTTTGGAGAACGTCTTCTCCAAAACGCACAGTTATCATGTTGCCTTGAATCGACTGGATATAGCCCTTACGTTCGTTCATTATTTGACCCCGCTAAAAGCATTAAAATTTTCTCTTCCCTTTTCCTTATTGAAAACAAAAAAATTCTCTAAAATTTGCAGCTTCAAAAAATAATAAACCAGATACCCTAAATTAAAATTATTCTCCGTCTGGCAGCTATCCACATAATCCCAACGTAATCTAAGGAGTTTTTTTTCAACCTCAAGGGGCGAAACCCCGGAAAGAGCCTCATTCAACTGGCCTCTCAAGCGGTAATCCTGAGATTTTTTCCTAAAACTTGCCAGGCTCTGGCGTAAATCCAACTCGAACTCTTTATATTCTTTTAAATAGCGGTTGTCCGAAGCGCTTGGCACAAAATCAGAAAGGTCAACTTGGGAAAGAAGCCGAAAGCCTCTCTCACTTAACCATTTCCCGGCTTCAGACAAAAAATATTTCCTGTCTATCTGAGGAAGCTGTCCAAACAAAAGCGCGGGCAGCTGGGCAATAAAATAATAGTGTTTATCCATTCTTAGGGCCTAGAATCTCTACTATAGCCGGATTTACAAATTCTTTTAAAGCTTCCAGGATGCTTTCTCCGGTAAAATCATAGTACACGTCTTTGCCTTTAGCGCCTATACGAAACCCTTTATCTATATACTTATTTACTTTTATCTCCACGCTTTTCTTAAGGTTTTCTTTTAACTGGAGGACAAGAATTTTCTCCAGCTCTTTTTTATCAGCTGCGCTAACGGCAACTTCAACCGTTGCGTCTTTATCCTGCCGCCAGTTGTCAGTAATTTTGAGAATAAGCTTGGCCATAAAATCCGGCTTTAGTTCGCCGGAAATTTTTGCCTTAAAGACTTTGTCAAACAAGACATTGAGCTCATTTTTGACTGACAGTACAAGATCCCGGGCCCCCTGGCGCAGGGCGTCCTGGGCATTAGCTTCCAATTTTTCGGAGTCTATTTTTGCTTTTGCAAGAATAGCGCTTGCCTTGGCTTTAGCCTGATTGGCTATTTCCTCAGCCTGCTGCCTGGCTTGATGTAGAATATCATCCGAGGCTTTTTTGGCCTCCTCAATACCATCTTTTCTTATTTTATCTATCAGGCTATCTAATTTGGCATCCATAATAAAAGTTCCCCCTATTTTATATTACGTAAAGCAGTTAAGAAAATCAATTATATAGCTCTCTATCAAAAAATCAAATTTTATCTTTATCAGAAAGCAGGAACCAAGACTTCATTCTGCTAAGATATCTCTGGCAGCTTTTAGGTAATCCTTTTCGTTTATTATCGGCCGGCCGACTACTATATAATCAGCGCCTTGCGCGAACGCAAACCCAGCCGTGGCCACTCTCTTCTGATCGCCTCTTTGCCCGCCACCAGCGCGTATCCCCGGGGTTATCACTTTCAATCTACAGTTTCTTTTTATCAAAGCGGCTTCCTTCGCCGAGGCGATGACTCCGTCTAAGCCGCAGGCCTTGGCCAGGCGGGCCAGAGATAAAACAGATTTCTTATCGGCGGATTCGCTTGTTAATTCAGTAACTCCCAACACCAACGGCCTTCTGGCTTTCAGCTTTCTGGCTGTCGCGGTTATTTCTTTTTTTACTTCCCTTAAGGCCTTTGCTCCGGACTTTATATGAACGGTAAAAGCCCAGCAGCCCATCTGCACATAACTTCTGGATGCTTCTTTCATGGTATTGGGAATGTCATAGAGCTTTAAATCCAGAAAAACATCAACACCTTTGCCAACCATCTCCTTTACCAAGCTTGGGCCAAATTTAGTAAAGGCTATAGAGCCTATCTTGAATTTAACTCCCTTGCGGAAAAGTTTATTCACGGCATTTTGGATTTTCTTTTTATTCTCTAAATCCAGGGCCACGATTAACTTCTCCCATTTAGTCATTGATGCTCCCCCTTAGTTGGCTTATGTCATTTATCTTTTTTTTCTTTAAGTAGCTTTTTATCCCTTTTAGTATCTTGGCCGAGGAGGAAGGATCAATAAAGTTGACCGTTCCTAAACTGACGGCGGTGGCTCCGGCAATAATAAACTCCAGAGCATCACTTGCAGTCTCTATTCCTCCCCCGCCGATTACCGGTATCTTTACGGCTTTTGAAACCATCCAGACTCTATATAAAGCCATTGGCTTAATCGCCCTTCCGGAATACCCTCCGTAGCAGTTACCTAAATAAGGTGAAGCTGTCTGAATATTGACCGCCAAGCCAAAAAAAGTATTTACTGTGGAGATGGCATCGGCTCCGGCAGCTTGAGCAGCAACAGCTATTTTCTTTATATCCGTTACCTCAGGAGTAACTTTCGCTATCAACGTCTTTTTAGTTAAGCCGCGCAAAGCTTTTATAGCCCTATAAGTATCTTTTCTGCTTTGAGAAATTATCTTTTTGCGCTTTATGTTGGGGCAGGACAAATTAAGTTCAATCGCCTTAACGGCCTTCTCTTGGGAAAGCCTTTTAACCATTGTTTTGTATTCATTAATAGAAAACCCGCCGATACTCAAGATAAATTCTGTCTTTATCTTGCTAAGCCTTGGTAGATCTTCGGCGATAAAGTTCTCCAGGCCTTTGCCTTCAAGGCCCACTGAATTTATAACCCCGCAGCCGGTTTCATAGATTCTCGGGGGCTGGTTACCTGGGCAGGGTTTAAGAGTTATGGTTTTTGCGGTTAGAGCTCCGATACTGGCATAATCGGCCAATCCGCTTAATTCATCTGAAGACCCAAAAGTTCCCGAAGCGCAGACTATCGGGTTTCTAAGCTCTAACTTACCTATTTTTATCTTTAAATTCATGCATCAATGCCTTTTGTCTATGAACCCAATACCTATTATAGATAAATACAATCACCAATCAAGGCGTTTTTAAGATTGTATCACTTGCTAAAAATGAGTTTTATAGAGATTACCAGCAACAGACAACCAAAGATTTTTTTT
>JBAYNQ010000101.1:0-5245 GCA_041678705.1 Candidatus Omnitrophota bacterium | reverse complement strand
TGGAAGAATGGAAAAGTTAATTTTAATTTTTGTCTCTACAGTGCTAATTAACAACTTTGTTCTTTCTTATTTTTTAGGTATATGCCCTTTTCTGGGAGTGTCGGGAAAGATCGAATCTGCGTTGGGCATGGGCATGGCTGTTACTTTTGTTATGAGTCTGGCGACAGGAATAAGCTATCTCATTTATGAATATATTCTCCTGCCTTGGAACTTAATGATTTTGCAATATGTCGTTTTTATACTGGTTATTGCTTCCCTGGTGCAGATAGTTGAAATGTTTATAAAGAAATATTCAACTAGCCTTTACCAATCCTTAGGAATATATTTACCTCTGATTACCACAAATTGTGCCATTTTAGGATCGGCGCTTTTTATGGTAACCCGTAAATACGGTTTCTTAGAATCAGTTGTTTTTGGATTTTCAGGCGGCATAGGGTTTTCTTTGGTGCTTATTATTATGGCCGGTATACGCCAGGAATTAGAAGACGCCGATATCCCTTCGGTTTTTAAGGGCGCGCCTTTGACTCTTATTGTAGCCGGTTTGCTGGCTCTTGTTTTCATGGGATTCTCTGGTTTGGTTAGTTCATAAAAATATCTAAGGAGTGGGTTTACACACAGCGGTGTTTTAAAGATGTAATTTTGTACATTATCCTAGGAAGAGTAAAATGAAAGAAATAGAAATAGTGGTTTTGGTTCTGGGATTAATGGGTCTTTTATTTTCTTTGTTCTTGGCTTTTTTAAGTAAGAAACTTAAAGTAGAGGAAGATCCAAGAGTCGAAGAGATAGTAAGAATTTTACCGGGGATAAATTGTGGCGCCTGCGGCTTCAGCGGTTGCCTAGCTTTTGCTCAGGCAGCCGTTAAAGATGATAGTATTTTTTCCGGATGTCTCCCCGGCGGCCCTCAGGTAAATAAAAGAATTAGTGCTGTAATCGGGGTATCCAAGAGCGTAGAAACACAAAACCAGGCTATTGTTTGCCATTGTGGCGCCTGCGATAAGGAAAAAACAATTTCAACCTTATATCAGGGGCCTTTGACCTGTGCCGCGGCTCATATCTCGGCAGGAGCTCTTGACTGTTCTTACGGATGCCTGGGGTTTGGGGATTGTGTCAGAGTGTGTCCGGCAGATGCGCTTGCAATTAAAGAAAGAAGAGTTTATATTGATTATTCTAAATGCATAAATTGCGGCAAATGCATTAAGGCATGCCCGCGTAATTTATTTGAAATAATACCGGTAGGTAAGAATAAGCCTTTTTATTATGTTGCCTGCAGCTCTAAGGAAAATGCTCTGAGAGTTAAGAAAGTGTGCAGCAGCGGCTGTATTGGTTGCGGTATCTGCGTAAGGCTTGCCGATTCACCGTTTTATTTATTGGAGAATATTTCATGTATTGATTACAAAAAGATTAGTGACCAAAATGTTGTGATGGAGGAGGCTCGAAACAAATGCCCCACAAAATGCATAATAAGCGTTAAGAAGCCTTCTTGAGATAGTTAACCCTGATATGGCAAAAGAGATAGTAGAAGTTGTTGGAATTCAGCCAAATAAAATAGAAGTAGCTTTTTTAAAGAACTCGATGTGTTCATGCTGCCGCATAAACTTTTTATGTGGCCAGAATAAAGACTTTCTTTTAATTGATAGGCCTTCTTGGCCTGTTGCAGTAGGAGAAAAGCTGCAAGTATACGTAAATGAAAAAAGAGTGCTTCTTTCGGGAAGCCTAATGTTTTTGTTTCCGGCAATTTTGTTTTTGGCAAGCTTGTTTGTTTTTCGTTTTTTCAAAGATATGGAGAGTTTTTTATTGAGCGTAAGCGCGGTCGCTATTTATTATTTATTGCTCCGCAGATACTTGCGGTTTAACGGGAAGAAATTTGATTTAAAGGTAATTGGTAAGGCTTGATCAGTGAGCCTCCATAAGGTTACGGGATTACTCCTCAAGCAGAAACCTGTGACGAGGGATTAACGGTGGAGATGATGAAAAAAGCAGAAATGATAAACATGGCGGTTTTGGCTTCCGGTAATGGTAGCAATTTTGAAGCATTAGCCAGGGCGGTAAGCCGGCAAGGATTTTCCGGTGCCAAGATAAAATTGCTGATTAGTGATGTAGAAAAATCTTTTGTCAGGCAAAGAGCCAAACGCCTTGATGTAAAGGATATGTTCGTTGACCCGAAAAAGTTTTTATCTTGCCGTAAGTATGATGAATTTTTGGTAAAGCTTTTAAAACAGGAAAGTGTAGAATTAGTTATACTTGCAGGGTATATGCGTATTCTGTCACCTTATTTTATAAAAAAATTTAAAAATAGAATTTTAAACGTTCATCCTGCATTGTTGCCGGCGTTCAAAGGTAAAGATGCTATTAAGAGGGCGCTAGGCTATGGATGTAAAATAACCGGGGTTACGGTTCACCTTGTTGATGAGAAGGTAGATAACGGGCCCATTGTTTTACAGCAATCGCTGAGAATTGACGAAGGCATGAGTTTTAAAAAACTTGAGTCAGCCATTCATTCGCTGGAACACAAATTATTACCCCAAGCGGTAAAGCTATTTATTGAAAAACGGGTAAAAATAAATATCCGCAGTCGTCGTGCAGAAATAATCTGACCTTTTACTCTCCTACTGATGTCGTATTCTCTTTAGGGTGTAATTGCCCCAAAGCTTCATCAATTTTTAATACCTCATCGTTGCGGCCATGTTTCAGGAAAAGTTCTTTTGATCTCCTAAAATTTTCCAGAGCCGCCGCAGGGTTATCGAGCATTTTATAGTTATAACCGAGATTGTAATAAACGTCTGGATTATCCGGGGCAAGATACAGTAGCTTTTTAAATTGCTCCAGAGATTTTTTGAAATCCTTTATCTTGAAATAAGCCAGGCCTAACTGATAACCGGCCCGGACATTTTCAGGAGAATGTTCAATGGCCTTCCCGAGATAAGTTATCGCCGTCAAATAATCTTTCCGATTCTCAGTTGCATCACCTAATTGTATGTAATTGAATCCTATCTCAGCGTATATCTTGGAATCATTAGGGCTTGCTTCCAGAGCTTTTTTATACAATTCTATAGCTTGCTGGTTGAGTTTTTTTGATGAATAGATATTGGCCAGGCCGTAATTAGCGTAAGGGGAATCAGGCATAAGCCTAAGAGCTTCTTTATAATGAATCATAGCTTCTTCGGTATTTCCCGAAAAAAAGCATGCTTCTGCCAAAGAAACATGCATCTGAGGATTATCGGGCTCATTTTCCAGAGCTTTTTTGTAGTAACTTATAGCCTCATTGTAATTCTTCAAATATGTCTGCACGTTAGCGATGAATTGCGATATCTGCGGTTTACCTGAGTCGTTTTCTTTCAATTTATCGAGGTAGCGCAAGGTTTCTTCTGAGTTGCCTACCTGAGCATAAGTGACTGCCAGGGCATGAAGTATTACCGGATTGCCGGGTTTAAAGTTGTAAGCCTGCCTGAAATACTCAATAGCCTTTTGAGGCTCGTTTTTAGTAGCATAAAGCCTGCCTAAAGAATACATGAGATTGAAATTTTCGGGAGATATATTTTCCGCTTTCTTAAGTGCAGATAAGGAGGCATTAAGATCGTTGAGGGCAAAATAACTGTCGGCTAAAAGTATAAGGGCCGGGAAATATTCCGGATAGATGCTTAAGGCTTTTTCGCAAAATCTTCCTGCAGTTTCATTTTCTCCTCGGTTAAAATTATCGTTAGCCATGGCCAAATAAAAGTTTACCTGCAGGAGTTTAGTAAAAGTCATAAGATTGCCAGACTCGTTATAGGTACCGATGGGAGTCCTCGATTTTGTTTCGGGAAAGTTTAAGGTTTCTGTTCGGTCATTTGAGGCATCTCTAACTATCACGGAAGTGATATTGCTGAATTCCTTGTAAACGCTCATAATATTTTTTGTTATTTCAAGAGCTTTTTCAAAAGGCAAGGGGGAAGCCTTTTTGTATTCCTTAACAATGATGTCGAAGCGCAGCTCCAGGGTTTTATCGTTGTGATTTAGAGTTATATCATTTATCTGAATATTTTTTTCTATCTGAAGAGGCAGAAAGAGCTTTAACATTTTTTGATATATCAGGAGTCCGATAAACTCATCCATGGAGATGTCATACTTTTGCATGTGGCTGCCCGGAATATCTTCTAAAGCTTTAGGGTTAAAAAAGCTAAAATCTACTATTTTTTCAGCCAACTCACTGCTTGGAACCATGATGTTTAAGCCTTCCTGGCTGAGCATAAAACGCATTTGGTCAGGAACGAATGCCACAGTGCACAAGTCAACGCCGTGCTGTTCTATATCAGATTTTATAAAGCAGTAAAAGGGTGGGGGCGAATTCATGTTCAGGAACGCTCTAACAATAGACTGCTGGATGTTGCGTAAATCCTGGGAGAGGCTGTCATTTAGCTGTCCCTTTTCATCAATATTGAATTCTCCGCTTTCGTTAAAAATATTCAAAGGAGCGTAAATCCAAAGGGTATTGCCGAAGCTCCAGGTAGAAACTGAAATTCCATACTCGTTTTTGCATATATTTTGTATTACATCAGCTATGTCTTTACGAGAATAAGTAGGTGGGGTAGAACAAGCCATGAATAAGAGAACAAGGAGGCTAAGCAGCAGGTTTTTCAGGCTTCTCTTTAGCATATTTATTAAAAATTTCTTCAAGCTCCGAATAAGTTAATTCTTCTTTTTTGAGAAGCTCATTGATTAATTCCTCAAGAAGCTTTGATTCGCGTTTTAGCAAATCTTCTACTTCGTTAAGGCATTCCTGCAGGAGGCTTTGAGTTTCCTGATCAAGCTTCGCCTTCATGGTTTCAGAGAGAAGTTCATGGCTGCGCTCTGAGAAGAGAAAATCGCCGATAAACCCGGATTTTCCCATTCCCCAGCGCCAAACCATGGAATGAGCTTTTGACATGGCTACTGAGAAGTCGTGGGAAACACCGTTTGAAGTTGTGCCGTGTATTCGTTCGGCAGCATAGCCACCTAAGAAAACTTTAATCTCATTTAAAAGTTCTTTTTTCGTTCCAGCGGAGCGGTCGCCTTTAGTCGCATACCAAGCGACTCCAAGGGTTCCCTTGCGGGGAATAATTGAAAGCTTAAAAGGGAAGTTGCCGTTACCGCTATAATATTCAGCGATGCAATGTCCGGCTTCATGATAAGCGGTTGCAGTCAGCTCTTCTTTAGTAAGTTTAAGTTTTCGCTTAAGGCCAAGCTCGATTCTTTCCCGAGCTTCATCCATCTCTTTTAGGCCAGCGGA
>JBAYNQ010000100.1:0-5386 GCA_041678705.1 Candidatus Omnitrophota bacterium | reverse complement strand
TGATTATTTTTCTCCGGCTATGTTCGGTTCACCTGATTTGTCGATAGGCCCTAATGTTATTGCCGGAAGCTATTCATACTTTTCAGCTCCTACAGGGACAATAGGCGTGGGTATTGCTGGCCAACCTACAACTGCTGCTAATTGGTATAATCCTTTACGGGTGAATATCCAGCTGGTAGACGCCGATTCTGCAAAATGGGCAGTTCCTTCCGGTTTTACGCCTGTAGCAGGTTTAACTCTTAATATTGGCGGAAGCAGCGCTCCTGAGTTTAGCTATAATGGCAATAATGGTTCTTTAGGGGTAAGCGGAGCAGTTGAAGGCGTTGTGCGCCCGGGTATCACTTCAGTTAATAATACGTTTCCTTCCCCGGCAATAGATAACACTAGTACGAGCCCCTTAAGCCCTTCTGGGTATATTTTCTACGATGATAATGCCGATAATTGTGTATTACCGCTTGACGGTTCTCCTGTTGATTTAGGTGGGCCGGCTCAGATTTGGCCTAAAGTGCCAGTTATAGGCAATTTTAATCCTTATTTAGCCAATACCTTACAAAAAACTCTGCGTATTTACTACCAGGTTTTGAATCCGGTTAAATTCTCATCTTCTTATCCGGGAGATCAGGCTTTAACTTCGTTTGCTTATCATCCGATAACTGAAACCGATTCTTCAGCTTTCGATGATATTACTTTAGATGCCGGCGCTTATGAGTTTATTGACAACAATATGGGTATTAACCTGAAGAAAAATTTAGCGCCGTATTTCGGAGAAGAAGGGGTAAAGTCAAGCCCGCAAAGCGAAGAAAAGAAGAAGAAAATATTCGGTATTTTTTAAGTAAGGACCAGCCACATTTTTTATATAAACAGGAAGGCTTTTTAGCCTTCCTGTTTTTTATTTGGAGTTGCAAATAAAAGATAGTATAATAGAATGGGGATTGGGTTTATGAGACACAGTGAAATAAACCGCCTGCTCATTAAGGAGGTCAAAAATGAAAAGAAAAATTATCCTCGGGATTGTCATTATCAGTTTTCTTTCCGGATGTAATTTCTTCAACAGGGAGAAGCCGGCCATAGAAATAGGTGACATAAAAGTCAGTGTCGAAAGCTTCAATCGCGCGTATAAAGCTTCCAGCATGTCTTCGCATCTTTACTCAAAGGAAGATTTTCTGGATGCCTTTATACCCCGCAAACTAATTTTGAAACAGGCTGAAAAGATGAATTTAGACAAGGACCCTGAATTCTTGCAGGATATACAGCTTTTTTGGGAGCAGTCGTTGTTAAAGCTTATTGTAGCCAAGAAATTGAATTCTTTGAGCGCCGACATAAAGGTTAACAATGACGAGATAGAGGAGTATTACGAAAAGCAAAAGGATGCTGAATTTGAAGAAAAGTCTCTGGATGAAGTCAGAGGGCAGATAAAATGGGTTATTTTTAAGGCTAAACAAAACCAGGCGCTTAAAGATTGGATAGATTCTTTAAGAGACAATACGGATATCAAGATAGACTACAGCCGGCTGGGTATGAAAAATAATTAAAAAGGGAGGAGCGATATGGGCCAGAAATATAAACGCAGACAATATTTTATTGACAGATCGTTTCAGACTAAATTTATTTTAAGATTTTGCCTGGTGGTCATCGCTTCGGCTTTGATAATTGGGGGGCTGGTTTTATTTTTGTCCCGCAATTCAACTACAGTAGCCATTGAAAATACCGAAGTCGTGGTGAAAGGTACGGCTGACTTTATACTTCCGGTGGTTGTTTCTACGACCCTTATGGTGACGCTGCTATCTGCTATAGCTGTCAGCCTGATAACTTTGGTTACTTCCCATAAAATAGCCGGCCCGCTTTTTAGGCTTAAAAGAGAAATTGACTTTTTGAAGGAAGGTGATTTACGCAGAAATTTTAATATCCGCTCCAAAGACCAACTTCAGAATTTATCAAAAAGTTTAAACCAGATGTGTGAAGCTCTTAGGCAGAGAGATATTGCCCTCAAGGATAAATGCAGCACTTTGAATGACTGCCTTAACGCCGGCAACATCGTTGCAACAGGTGAGGGAAAAGATAAAATCGTTGGTTTGTTAGAGGAAATAAACTCCTTGTTGAGTAGATTTAAAACATAGAAGCTATGCCTAAGCCTTTGTATCGTTTGTTTTTGGTTTTATTTGTCGCTTTTCTGCCAGTAAGTGGCTTCGCGCAGCCTTCCGGTTTTATTGAAATTGTCAAAAGCAAGCATTTTACTGTTTATGGATATCCGGGATTGGATGTTTATGAAGTCCTAAGGTCGATAAATTTCGACGGCTCTCTCCAGGGGGGGTCTACTTCTAACGGCGGCCTCAAGAGCCTACTCGCTGCCAATCTGGACGCGTTATTCGAAGAAGTTTCCGATACTCTGGATATGCATGTGTATAGTCTTAAAGGATACTTGTATATAGTCCCTGATCAAAAAGCTGTTAGCGAAATGTTCAGGAAATATTTCGGGAAGAGTTTTTCAGAAAGGTCTTTTTATATCTATGAAAATAATTTGATTTGCATATCTCTACCGGATATGACTCTTGGCATGTTGGGCCATGAAATGTCCCACGCCATTATATCTCATTACTTCGGAGTAGTTCCTCCTGCCAGAATGCAGGAGATATTAGCCGGATACGTTGAATACAAGTTAAGAAAATCCGCCGGAACCCTGCCGTAAGCTACTAAAGGCAGGTATAGGTTAAGGTTGAGGAAAAGCTCTAAACAACTCTTGAGAGTACCAGCTATCAAAAATCCCAAGTCCAAATATTACCAAACCCCAAATAAATCCCAAATCCCAAATCCCAAACCCAAAAAAGATGGTTATAAGTTACAAGTTGTAAGTTTTAAGTTATAGACTACAAGCCGCAGGTTTTGAGTCAAATTATCGGTTTGCGGTTTTAGGTTTTCGGTTAGCGCTTTTTACGTACTCAGTTTTTTTATTTTTTATTTTTTCTGTTTTTCCGTTTTTCGGTTCTTTGGTTTTTTGGTCTCTTCTAAATTATCAGTTATCGATTATTACTCTCTCAACCTTAACTTTAACCTCAACCTCAACCTGTATAGTCTATCGTCTATGGACTGCTTGCCCTGAGTCCTTCGATGCTACTCAGGATAAACGAAGTCGAAGGGTGGACTATATATGGGCTAGCTAATGTCTTTCTCAGCTTTTCGTGAGGCTCCTGAACGCAGGAGGTCAAATTTATCGAGGAATTTTTCCTGTATAGCTTGCATATATAAGAAGAGAGCCGGAGTCACCAACAAAGTTATAACAGTAGAAAATATAAGGCCCCCAGCGACAATGAGGCCGAGCGGCCTTCGGGAAGCTCCGTCTGCCCCGAATCCCAAAGCTATAGGCATAGTACCGATGATAGTTGAGAAGCAAGTCATCATTATCGGCCTGAAACGGTCAGAACATGCCTGGTAAATAGCATCAAAATCACTCATATTTTCTTTTTCTAAGTTTTGGTTGGCGAAGTCAACCATCATGATACCATTTTTAGAAACAATTCCTAAAAGCATAAATATTCCGATGTAAGCATACATTGAGAGTTCCGAACCAAATATAAAAAGTGTCAAAAACCCTCCGAAAGTAGCCGGAGGGAGAGTGGTTAGAACTGTCATCGGATGAATATAGCTTTCATAAAGTATTCCCAAAATCACATACATTACAAAAATAGCAATTACCAGCAATACGCTTAAGCTTTTCACCGCCTCATTAAACTCCTGAGCTTCACCTTGGAAGTCGCCGCTTATGCCGGAAGGTGTAATTTCTGCTACGGCCGCTTCAAGCGCTTTGGTAACATTGCCCAAAGGAACCTCTGCTTTAACGTTAAAGGAAAGAGTTGCTGAATTGAGGCGGCTGGAATGCGGTACGTCCTGGGGGCCGACTTCTTTTTTCCATTTGACCAAGGAGCCCAGAGGTATTAACTTTCCGGTTATACTTGAACGGATATAGAGCTGCTTTAGGTCTTCGGGACTTTTCTGGTATTGTTTATCGAGTTCGACGATAACATAATACTGGTCGATTTCGGTTTTATAAAGAGTTACTTTTCCCTGGGCATAGCCTAAGCTTAAGCCATATTCTATATCTTGAGCGGTAATTCCTAAAGTGGATGCCCGGTCACGCTGCAAATCAATAGTTATCTGGGGCTGGTCAAGTTTAACGCTGTTCTGAATATCGACGATGCCGGGTATGCTGCTCATTTTTTCCTGCAGTTTTAGAGCCGTTGGATACAAAACACTGCTGTCATCGCCTCTAAGAATGTAAGAATATTTTGCGCCGGTAGCAGTACTCTCGCCGCCGGTGCTTATCTGGAGAGAGGGGATTGCCTCCACATAGGTGAATCCCATGGTTAGCATTGTGAATTCATTTCGCAGTTTAGAGACAACCTTTTCTATAGATTCTCTGCCCTTAGCTTTCAAAGGCTTAAGAACCGCGTAAAATACGCCTGTGCTTTGGTCGGCTCCGGGCTGCAGGCCGGTTACTGTTATTACTTTATCGATACTGGAATTATCAGCCAGTATGATATTGACTTTATCCTGAAATTTTCTTATTTCATCAGTTGAAGTTCCCAGGGGGGCCTGCATTTGCCCGACGATAACGCCGCTATCACCAGTGGGCAGAAAGGTTTTTGGCAAAGTTTGAAACAGCCAGAGTGTGCCGGCCACGCATATTATCCAGGCCAACAAAGAAACAGCTTTGTGTTCCAGCACCCATTTGAGTGTAGCTTTATATTTGCTGTTCACTTTACCCACGAGGGAGTCGACTAAATTTTCTATTCTGGTTTTTTTAGCCGCCAGAGGCTTAAGAATTCTTCCGCAAAGCATTGGCGCCAGAGACAGAGCGACTATGGTTGAACATATTATGGCGATTACAACAGTCATGGCAAATTCATGGAAGTTTCTTCCGACCACGCCGCCCATAAAGATTAAGGGGATGAATACCGTGATTAGAGATACGCTGGTTGAGATTACCGTTCCGGTTATTTCTTTCATGCTGCGTATCGCCGCTTGAAAGGGCATTTCTCCAAGCTCAATGTGGCGAGCGGTATTTTCCAAAACTACGATAGCATCATCTACTAAAAATCCTACTGAGAGCGTGATGCCCATTAGCGAGAGGTTGTCTAAGCTGTATCCGGCTACTAACATGCAGAGAAAAGTGGCAAAAAGGGTAAATGGTAAAGTTATTGAAGGTATAAGTGTGTCGCGCGCCCGGCCGATAAAAAGAAAAATTACTATTATAACCAGAATGATAGCTATAAAAACAGTGCTTTTTACGTCATTTACAGATTCGACTATTTGGACGGAGCGGTCATAAAAAATATCTACGTTTACTGAGCCGGGGATTTCTTCTTCCAGTTCTTTGAGGGTGCCTCTTATG
>JBAYNQ010000099.1:0-5429 GCA_041678705.1 Candidatus Omnitrophota bacterium | reverse complement strand
CCCGGAATATAATCGAGCCGGGGGTTGAGAGCATGGCTAAAGGTAAATTTCTGGCTTCAAATATTCTCCTGGTTTTGGCTGTCGAGGAAAACGCTCCTCAAAGTTCCAAAGAGGCCGCGGCGATAATACAGGATAAATATCGGCAGTATTTTTATGATTTATTAGTTACAATTCATCCATCAGATATTCCCGGTGAAGCTAAAGTTAAAGGAGCCAATGCCACATTTGCCGCCAGAAAGGCGGCCGCTTATCTTGAGAATAAAAACATTCCTTTTGAAAACGTGGTGGTATCTTGCTTTGACGCTGATACGGTGGTGGCTCCGGATTACTTCAGCTGCCTTACTTATCGTTTTATGGTTTCTCCTGACCGGACTCAAGCGAGTTTTCAACCCATACCTGTGTATTACAATAACATCTGGGAAACTCCGGCTTTTGCCAGAGTGCTTGATGTCGGGTCTTCTTTTTTCCAATTGATAGAAGCAACGAATCCCGACAGGCTTGTTACTTTTTCCAGCCATAGCATGAGTTTTAAAGCGCTGGTAGATGTTGGCTACTGGCCGGTAGATATGGTTTCCGATGATTCAGCTATTTTCTGGAAAGCTTTTGTTCATTTCAATGGTAACTACAGAGTCGTTCCTTTATATGTGACCCTTTCTATGGATGTGACCGAAGCCGAAAATTGGTGGAGGACAGCGGTTAACGTTTATAAACAAAAAAGAAGATGGGCCTGGGGAGTTGAAAATTTCCCGATATTAATGAGAGCTTTTTTGCAGGCTGAGAATATACCTCTGAGCAAAAGATTGAAGCACTCTTTTAAAATGCTTGAGTCCCACATTTCCTGGGCGACCTGGCCGTTTCTTTTAAGTATTATTGGCTGGCTTCCGGCGATGTTTGCCGGCAGGGAGTTTTCTCATTCCATTTTATACTATAGCGCGCCGCGGATAACAGGTATTATTTTTAGTTTGGCCTCTTTGGGGTTATTGGTGTGTATTATTTTAAGTATTCTGCTCTTGCCTAAGCAGAAGACAAAATTCAGTTTTTTTAAGAAAATAGGCCATGCTTTTGAATGGCTGTTGGTTCCGCCAATCAGTATTTTCTTAAGCGCTCTGCCGGCGCTTGACGCCCAAACCCGCCTAATGCTTGGTAAATATATGGAATTTTGGGTCACAATCAAGAAGAGAAAATAATCTTGACAAAACCCCGATTATAAATATACTGACATACGGCTTATATATATAAATAGCGGGCTTTTTTATTTATCAACCTTTCCTAAAATAAACAAAAATTATGAATATGAACAAAAAAATAATTTGTTTATTCGCGCTGCTAGCGGTTTTCGGTTTAGTTTTTTCTCCCGCGGTTTTCTCTCAGGTTCCGTCCGGCCAAACTGCCGGAGGCGTGGCCCAACAGGAGAAAAGTATTGCTGTTGAGCGCCAGCTGCAAAAAAAGATAGAAACCCCTCGTCCTAAACCGGAAGGAGAAATTGAAGAAGAAGCTATTCCTGAAGACAAGGGCCCAAAGGTTCTGATCAAAAAAATAAAAGTTGAAGGCGTAACTCTCCTGCCCCAGAAGCAAGTTGATTCGGTGGTCTCAGGTTTTGAAGGAAAAGAACTTTCAATGTCTGCTATGCAGAAGGTTGCGGATCTTGTGACTGATGAATACAGAAAGAATGGATATGTGACTTCACGTGCCTATCTTCCGCCCCAGACTGTTGAAAAAGGAACTTTGTTGATTAGGGTAGTAGAGGGGAAGCTGGGAAAATTAGAAATTCAAGGCAACCGTTTTTTTAAAACGTCTCTTCTCAAAAAAAAAATAAATATACCTGCCGGAAGCAGTTTTAATTATTCTTCTCTCCAGAAATCTTTGACTTACATAAACGAACATCCCGATCGCACCGCGAAAGCGGTTTTGTCTCCCGGGGAGGCTCCCGGCACAACCGATATATTAGTTGACGTCAAGGACCGTTTACCTATACACGCCGGTATCGAATACGACAACTACGGTTCCCGCTATATTGGCCGTAACCGTGGTACATTATTCATCGAAGACAACAACCTGTTGGGTTTTGACGATAGGGCCTATATCCGTGTGCAGCGCACTGAGTCCTCTCATTTAAAGATGATGACCGGTGGCTATATCTTTCCTCTTGGCAACACCATTAAATTAGGAGCCTATGGTTTTCAAAGCAAGACCCGTCTCGGTAAAGAATTTGAAGATTTAGATGCCAGAGGTAAAGCTAATATCTGGGGGTTGTTTTATAATCAGGACTTAGTCGATACAGAAAATGTCGATATCGCTTTCCACGCCGGATTTGATTACAAAAACATAAAGAACTATCTTTTAGGCGAGGAAAATTCAGAAGATGATTTAAGAATTTTTAAAGCGGGTGTAGATTTTGATGTAAGCGATAAATGGGGCAGGACTATTATCACATCTGAGCTGGACGCCGGGCTTCCTAATTTCTGGGGGTCTATGTCTTCTCATGATTCTCATTCTTCAAGAAGCGGCTACGGAGGAAAATTCTTTAAAGGCGTATTTAATATCTTCAGGCTCCAGCCCATGCCTTTTTCTTCCGATATTCTTTTTAAAAACACCGCGCAGTTTACCAACGATGTTCTGGTGGCTTCTGAACAATTCCAGATAGGCGGCGCCACGAGTGTCCGTGGTTATTCGCCGGCAGAACAAGTTGGTGATAAGGGTATCTACAGTTCAGTAGAGTGGAGTTTTCCGCCTTATTTTGTTCCTAAAAGCCTGGGCCTTCCTCTTACAAAAGAGAAGGTTTATGATACTGTCCGTATCGTAGGCTTTTTTGACTGGGCCACGGCTCATTCAAATAAGACTTTAGCCGGTGAAAAGAAGCATCAGACTCTTAAAGGTGCCGGTGTGGGCGTGCGGCTTAATGTTAAGGATAATGTGTCTTTCAGGATTGAATTCGGGTATCCTATAGGGAAAACCCCTTCAGACGGTAAAAATGTCCGTCCCTGGATAGAAACGGTTATTAAGTTCTGACGTATACCTATATATAGGGTATTCTTGCCGGAAACCTTGTTTTTTAAAAAATAATGTGGTATATATTGTTTCTTAGCCACGGGAACATATCCGCACCTATAATATGCGTATTTTAAAAATCCTCGATTGGGATAATGATTCACTCTATAACCAGAAGAATTTGTCTGTCTGCCCTTTTATAGAGGAAGGGCTACTTTATAAAACTATAAAACAGGAGATGTTATGAGAAGTAAAAGACTTTCAAGATTGAGTTGCTTTGTCTTAATTTTTTGTTGCTGGGGATTGATTCTTCCTCCCCAGGCTTTTTCTCTGCCTCAGGGGGCGAATGTTGTCGCCGGAGACGCCGGCTATGACTATTCCCAGGCCAATACCTTGAATGTCAATCAAACCACCGACAAGATGATTGCTGATTACAACAGCTTTTCGATTGCCGGGGCTGAGACAGTTAATTTTTACCAGCCGTCTTCTTCTTCAGTAGCTCTTAACCGTGTGGTAGGAGGAGATCCTTCAAGTATCTTTGGGGCGCTCAACGCCAACGGAAGGATATTTTTGGTTAACTCCAACGGTATTTTGTTCGGAGCCGGATGCAGCGTGAATACTGCCGGCATGGTTGCTTCAACCCTTGACATATCTAATTCTGATTTTTTAGCCGGCCGATACACGTTTTATGGTAAAGGCGGTTCAATAGTCAACCAGGGGTATATCTCTTCACCTGGTGGGTTTGTGGCTCTTCTTGGTTCCAGTGTTTCCAATATGGGAGTTATCGAATCACAGCTGGGGACTGTTACTCTTGCTTCCGGAGAAGCCATAACTTTAAATTTGGACCCTCTGGGTTTAATTAGCGTAGTGGTTGATGAAGCGGTAACCGAAAACTTAGAAGGCGCTAAAGATGCCGTCAGTAACATCGGAACCATTTCAGCCGAAGGCGGCAAAGTTATTTTAACTGCCAAGGCGCTCAATGGTGTCTTTGACCGGGCAGTTAATAATGAAGGAATAATTGAAGCCAACAGCCTTGTTGATAATAAAGGTTATGTTTATTTATTGGCTGAAGGCGAGAATGCCTTAGCTTCCAATACCGGAACCATTGACGTTAGTGCGACCGAAGTCGGAGCCGACGGCGGGTTTGTGGAGATTAGTGGTCATTATGTTAATGTGGACGGAAAGATTAATGTAGCTTCTCTTAGCGGTAAGGCTGGTGAACTTTTAATTGACCCCTGGGATTTATATATTATGACCGGTCTTGGCAATCCTTTATTAGCGGCAGCTCTTGCTGACGGTACAATATCTGCTGATGAATGGGCCATATTAGGTTTTCCTGACGGAGCAATAGCTGCAGAGTGGCTTGAAGCTTTTGATGGTAATTTAACTATTCAGGCCTTAAATGATATAAACTTTCATATTGGTGAATACTGGAACGGTTCCCAGTGGGTTACAATTTCGGGAATCGAAAATTTATTAGATCTTACCTATATATATGGAGATACAAATGGAAGACGCAGTTTTACAATAGAGGCAGGTAATGATATTAATTTAAATAACGATACTATTAAAACCTATGGCGGTAATGTTATTCTTAATGCGGATAAAGATTTTTGGTATACTCCATGGATACAAAATACGATTCTACCACCTACATGGACGAACACTGCTGATGGTGATGGTGATATAAATCTTGGTTCAGGCGCCATAGTTACCCAAGGCGGTGAAGTTACTTTAAATGCTGGCAATGATGTTAATTTTCAAAACGGTTCAGTAGATAGCGGTGGCGGTGAAGTTAATGTAGCTGCTGGCGTTGATTTTGCCTATTCAGCACATGATAGTTCTTCTCAATATGCTTGGGTTGGGCCTTGGCCTTGGGATTGGGGCTATAGAACATCTGCTTATAGTGCTCCAGGAAATTCTAACCCTTCAAATGGCGGCAATGTAAATTTAGGCAATAATGCCGTAGCTATTACTTCCGGTAATGGCAATGTTGACATAAAAGGTGTAGATATTAATCTTACCTCTTTAGTTAATGCCGGAATCGGCAACGCACTTTTAGTAGCCCAGAACCAGATTGTTGATGATAACGATGCCGGGGCGGTTGATATTATAGCTAATAATTTAGGTATGGCTGCAGCCAATGGTATTGGTTCTGATAATGCGATTGAAACTGATGTCAATAGCCTTGCGGCTTATAATTCTACTAATGGTGATATCAATATCGTTAATTCCGGCACAATAGCTATTGCTACAGTAAATGGTATTGCCGGACTTATAAATGGGGCTTCCTCAGGTAGCCTTTCTTTAGAGACAATCAGTTCCGGAGATATCAATATCTATGACACTATTGAAGCTAAGGATACAATCAGCTTAATCTCAGCCGGAAGAATAGATGATTATCATTCATCAGGACCGGCTGAGATTACTGCTGATAAACT